>NZ_JACJQM010000020.1:0-124182 GCF_014696655.1 Nostoc sp. FACHB-888
GATGCTTGTTGATTAACATCATCCCATTTTCCTTATTCCTCTGTTCGCTTTAGCATTTGTAGGGTTTTCAAATGTAAAGAAATATTTCGCCAACAGCATCAGCTAAATATTTACAAGCGTTGTCGTAACTCACCCTCTTCCTCTTCTCCTGACGCAAAAAAACAGCCGCCTCCACAAGGGAAGCAGCTGTTTTACAAATTATGTAACTACGTATTAGTAATCGAAGTCGCCGCCACCAGCGCCAGCACCAGCAGGAGCGCTATCTTTAGGCTCAGGCTTGTCAACTATAATACATTCGGTTGTCAACACCATACCAGCAATGGAAGCAGCGTTTTGCAAAGCAGAACGAGTCACTTTAGCAGGGTCAACAATACCAGCAGCTAACAAATCGACGAATTCGTTTGTCGCAGCGTTGTAGCCAACGTTGAAGTCTTTCTCTTTCACGCGTTCAGCGATTACAGCACCATTCTGACCGGCGTTTTCAGCAATCCGCTTCAGAGGTGCAGGTAAGGCACGAACGACGATCAAAGCACCAATCAACTCTTCATCCTTAAGATTGCTCTTTGCCCAAACTTCCAATTCAGGAGCAAGGTGAGCCAGAGTTGTACCACCGCCAGGAACAATACCTTCTTCCACAGCAGCTTTAGTGGCGTTGATAGCGTCTTCTAGGCGCAGTTTCTTATCTTTCATTTCGGTTTCGGTCGCTGCACCAACTTTCACCACAGCGACACCACCAGAGAGTTTAGCAAGACGCTCTTGCAGTTTTTCTTTGTCATAAGAAGATTCGGTTTCATCGATTTGACGACGAATCTGCTCGACACGAGCCTTAACAGCAACTTCGTTACCTTCGGCAACAATTGTGGTGCTGTCTTTGGTAATGGTGATTCGGCGAGCTTTACCCAGGCTATCTAGCTTGGTGTTATCTAGCTTCAGACCAGCATCTTCAGTAATTAGTTGACCGCCGGTCAAAACAGCGATGTCTTCTAACAATGCTTTGCGGCGATCGCCAAAGCCAGGAGCCTTAACAGCAGCTACGTTGAGTACACCGCGCAAACGGTTTACTACCAAGGTTGCCAAAGCTTCTTTTTCGATATCTTCAGCGATAATTACCAAAGGACGACCAGCACGAGCTACTTGCTCTAATACTGGTACAAGGTCTTGAACTAAGGCAATTTTCTTGTCAGTCAGCAGTAGGAAAGGTTCATCAAAAACCGCTTCCATCCGTTCAGCGTCGGTAGCGAAATAGGGAGAGATGTAGCCTTTGTCAAAGCGCATCCCTTCAGTGATTTCCAACTCGGTGAACATAGATTTCCCTTCTTCTAGGGAAATTACGCCTTCCTTACCCACCTTGTCCATTGCTTGGGCAATCATTTGACCGACTTCTTCGTCATTACCAGCCGAGATCGCACCAACTTGGGCAATGGCTTTGGAATCTTCCACTGGACGGGCGTGTTCCTTGATTCTCTCTACAAGGAAATTGGTAGCTTTGTCAATCCCGCGCTTGAGCGAAATCGCGTTAGCACCAGCTGCAACGTTCCGCAAGCCTTCTTTGACGATCGCATGAGCTAAAACGGTAGCAGTTGTGGTGCCATCGCCCGCGGCATCGTTGGTTTTAGAAGCAGCTTGACGAATCAAAGCTACACCAGTGTTTTCAATGTGGTCTTCTAATTCGATTTCTTTGGCGATCGTTACACCGTCATTAACAATTTGCGGTGCGCCAAATTTCTTTTCTAGGACTACGTTACGACCTTTAGGTCCAAGGGTAACAGCTACAGCCTCAGCCAAGATGTCCATGCCTCGTTCTAAGGCGCGACGGGCGTTTTCGTTATAGATAATGCGCTTTGCCATAGGTGTCTAAATTCCGGGAGTTAAGTCAATTTTTTCTTGAATTGGGCATTGGGCATTGGGCATCGGGCATTGTCTTTATTTTTGACATTCCCTATTCCCCATTTCCCACTTCCTACTAAACAACGACTGCTAAAATATCTTTTTCAGAAAGCAGTACATATTCTTCGGTGCCGAGTTTAATATCTGTGCCAGCGTACTTAGAGTACAGCACCTTATCGCCGACTTTAATTTCCAATTCTTGACGGCTACCGTCATCGTTACGCTTGCCAGGACCAAGAGCCACTACTTCCCCTACTTGGGGCTTTTCCTTGGCAGTATCGGGCAAATACAGACCACCTGCGGTCTTTTCCTCAGAAGCGTTCACTTTTACGAAAACGCGATCGCTCAAAGGTTTAACTGTAGAAACGCTTAAAGATAAAGCTGCCATATTATTTCCTTCCTTTTAGAGTTTAGCACTCTCAACTCCTGAGTGCTAATCTACCGAAAAGTAGCATCCAATGGCAAGAATTCTTTGAGTACGGGTTCCCGAACTAGAAATTCATTAGTATACTTAAGTATAAATGCTTAATTATTTTTACCCTTCAGGTTTTGTTCAATAAGTTACGTATATTTCTATATGGTCAAAGGAAGTCGGGAGTCAAGACTAGTGAAGGGTTTTCACAATGTCCAATGCCCAATCTCCCATTCCCTACTCAGCCAACTTTATTTGCAAAGCTTGGAAATTGTTATAGAACTGTAATCAGGGAGTCGCTCGATAAGTAACAATACAGTGATCCAGTCTAGCCATCAAATCCCCAAAACCACTAAATCTCTAGAACATAAATCCCTGAGTAATTGTGTAGAAAGTTTAGGATTTGCAAAAACTCAGCGACACATTTTTATTGGCGCTGACCAGACAATTGCTAACTGCTGCTCAAAACGAGCTAGTTTGGAATCCGGGGAATACTTAAAAAAGTGGCTTAAAGAGTTAAAATTTGATGAGCCACAACAGAGTCATCCCATTCGCGTCTATAGAACTAAAGCCAACTGCTTGCGCGTTTGTTGTTCTAGACCCATAATGGTGGTTTACCCTGATGGTTTCTGGTATCGCCAAGCAAGCCCGGAAGTTATTGAGCAGATCATCCAAGAACACTTAATAGGCAATGAGGTGGTACAAGAATATGCATTTTTAACCCATCCTTTGCCAGAAACTTCCTTAGTTTCTTGTGAACACCTCATAGAGGTTTAACAACCGAAGGATATGTTATTGCAGTAAGCTTTAAGAAAGTGCGGGTTGGTTTTGAGGTAGGGTCATCTTTAAGCCAATACTTACTTGTGAGTCAGAAGGATTATTATTTAATCAGTGTTTTCTCGCCCGCCACTTTCAATGCGATATATAATAGCGCATTATAGATACTACTGCTATACGTATCCTTGCTGGACTTTTGCTATCGAGCGACTAGTCTTTTAAAAATGCTCGGCATTTTTGAGACTTCGAGACAGCAAAGGCAATGTTAAGTAGGGAAAAGGACAACACCTCCAAATAACCCACCATAGAGGATAAATATTCAAGACTTTGATGGACCGAAGCGCGACAAGTGCCACTGCTATGAAAGAGCCCAGCATGAAAGATCACAAACGACTTCTATTGATTGATGATGACCCTAACCTCATCTTGCTGGTGAAGGATTACTTAGAATTCCGGGGATATGAAGTTATCACCGCCGAAAATGGACGTGAAGCTCTGGAAATTTTAGAGCAAGATGTTCCAGACATGATCATCTGCGATGTGATGATGCCGGAAATGGACGGATATACTTTTGTAGAACAAGTCCGGCAAAACGAACGCACCAGCTGGATTCCGGTTCTTTTCCTTTCAGCTAAGGGACAAAGTGCAGACCGAGTTAAGGGTCTGAATAAAGGTGCTGATGTTTATATGGTCAAACCTTTTGAACCAGAAGAGCTCGTAGCGCAAGTTGAATCCTCGCTGAAACAAACTATCCGTTGGAAAGAACACCAAGCTAAAGGAGGCGAAAACGGTTCCCGCATCCAGGTTCCCTTCGATGTGCAATTAACCCCAACCGAACTGAAAGTAGTCCAGTTTGTCGCTAGGGGTTTAGCTAACCGGGAAATTGCTGAAGAACTAAATGTTAGTCAGCGCACGGTTGAAAGCCATGTGTCCAATATGTTGGGCAAAACTAATCTCCACAACCGCACTGAACTAGCGCGGTGGGCGATCGAAAATCAAATGGCTTAAACAAAGTTAAGAGTTAAAAGTTAGGAGTTATGAATTTTTGAACTCCTAACTCCTAACTAAATCTACCAACCATCTTCTTCAGGGCTGGATTGGTGCAAAACTTCTAAATCCAGTTCATCCAGGTAAGTTAGGGCGCTCTCAATCTGAGAAACAGTACCTCGCAGTTCCAGATTGAAGAAGCTATATTGTGGCACGTTTGTACTTACCTGAGCATCAGCAATAATGACTATGACCCCATAGTGAGAAACCAGTCGTGAAATGACTGGTTCCTCATGTAAATCTTTAGGAATGCGAACTTGGATGCGAGTTTGGGTGCGTCTATTATCTAAAATATCGGTATTAGATTTTACTTGTTTATTTGGAATTGCCATTCTAGCTTCCTACTCGACTTCTGGGATGGAGGTTTTACTATGCACAATTCTTTTAACAGTAGCGTCACTTATCCCACGTAGGCAAGCAAGAAAGTATTTATCTTGGCAAACCATTAAACTAGATGTAGTAAATGTGAAGAATTGCTCATAATTCGGTAGTTATGAGCTTAATTGTTGTTTGATGGGGGTTTTCGAGCAAATTAAATATAGCGAATCGTAGGGTTACAACAATTGTTGTAACCCTAATTTATTGTGTATGAAATTTGATACTGAAGTCAAAACTGCTATATATGTTACTTTATTAAAGTTTTAGGGAACTCTATTAATAGAACCTCATAGGTTTAACGCTCTGTTTAAATATCAATAAAAATCGATTCTTTAGGATATTTACTTCTGTGTAATGACCTATTGTATAAATCCCCATTGTCCAAAACCTATTGACCCGGTGAATGCAGACAACCTTATTTGCCGTAACTGTGGGTCAGAAATACTGTTGCAAGGTCGCTATCGGGTAATCAAACAACTAGGACAAGGTGGCTTTGGTAACACTTTTGAAGTTGACGAGCGTGGGAAAACTAAAGTTTTAAAAGTGCTGACTGAGAATAACCCCAAAGCCATTGAACTGTTTCAGCAGGAAGCAAAGGTTTTGAGTCAGCTAAACAGTGCGGGTATTCCCAAGGTAGAACCAGATGGTTATTTTACTGTTTTACCAGGGTTTATCGCCGCTTTCCTAACAAAGAAATGCGTCAAATAGTAATCTATTTGAGAAAGACAAGTTCACAATTAGTTAGTGAAAACACTTTTAGATTAAACAACACTTACCATCAGTTTGAAGTAATACGGCTATGGGAACAACCTACAGACAGGTTTATGAGTATTCCAGGTCTATTACCCTTTGCCGTGCTAAGTCAGACAAACGCTCCTACAATGGTATTAACCCAAGTAGCCAAAGTAGTTGAAGCAATTAGCGATCGCCAGCTACAAACAAATATAGCTGCTGCCAGTGGCATTTTAGCAGGTCTGGTGTTAAATAAAAATGTAATTAGCAAGATTTTAAGGAGTGAGATTATGCGCGAATCAGTCATTTATCAACAAATCCTAGAAGAAGGCGAAGCTAAAGGTAAAGCAGAAGGTGAAGCCAAAGGTAAAGCAGAAACAACAAGAAAGTTGGCTTTAAATTTGTTGCGAATTGGAATGGGTTTAGAGCAAATTGCTCAAGTTACTGAATTATCTATTGAACAAATTCAAATTTTACAAGAGGAGATTCAAAAATCTTAAATTTTAATGAGTCGCTTTATAAAACACGTGGCTATACAAGGAAAACCCGCTAATGCGGGTTTCAAAGTTTTTATAAGTCCGTGCAGACGCAATTTCTAATGGCCTGATTGAAATTCTCCAACTAAAACTCTGCACTTTGTGGTGTACGCGGGAACGGAATCACATCACGAATATTTCCCATACCCGTCATAAATTGCACGAGTCGTTCAAAACCTAATCCAAAACCAGCGTGGGGGACAGTACCATAACGACGCAAATCAAGATACCACCACAAGTCTTCTGGCTTTAAGCCTTGCGCTAATATACGGCGTTCTAGAACTTCTAAGCGTTCTTCACGCTGTGAACCGCCGACAATTTCGCCAATTTTGGGTGCGAGAATATCCATTGCACGGACGGTTTTTTCATCGTCATTCAAGCGCATATAAAAAGCTTTGATTTGCGCTGGATAATCTGTAACGATCGCAGGCTTTTTAAATAATTGTTCAGCCAAGTACCGTTCATGTTCTGATTGTAAATCTAAACCCCAACTCACTGGATATTCAAATTTAACATCAGCTTTTTCTAAAAGTTTGATGGCTTCTGTGTAAGTTAACCGTTCAAACTCATTATTAATAATATTTTCGGCTGTCGCCAACACAGACTTATCAATGCGTTCATTGAAAAATTCCATATCTTCTGGGCAAGTTTCCAACACATATTTAAAAATGTGTTTGAGAAATGCTTCAGCTAAATCCATATCGCCTTCTAAGTCACAAAAAGCCATTTCTGGCTCAACCATCCAAAATTCTGCTAGGTGGCGGGAGGTGTTGGAATTTTCTGCACGGAAGGTAGGGCCGAAGGTGTAGACGTTACTAAACGCCATCGCCATCACTTCCGCTTCCAACTGGCCGCTAACTGTTAAATATGTGGGTTTAGCGAAAAAGTCTTGGCTGTAATCTACTGCTTGATTTTGTGTGCGGGGAATATTCTTTAAATCTAAACTGGTAACGCTAAAGAGTTCACCCGCGCCTTCGCAATCGCTAGCGGTAATGATGGGTGTGTGTACCCACAAAAAACCTCTTTCTTGGAAAAATTGGTGAATTGCTGTTGAACAAGCATTTCTGACACGGAAAACTGCACCAAAGGAATTAGTACGCGATCGCAAATGTCCAATGGTTCGCAGAAACTCAAAGGAATGGCGTTTCTTTTGCAGGGGATATGTATCGGGATCAGCTTCTCCGTAAACTTTCACGGATTCGGCTTTCAACTCAATCCGTTGTCCTTTACCAAGAGAAGCCACTAGTACCCCTGTCACCTCGACAGCAGCACCTGTATTGAGTTTTTTCAAGATAGCTTCGTAATCTGGCAAATCCTGATTAATGACGGCTTGCAAATTAGCTAGTGATGAGCCGTCATTGACTTCAATAAAAGCAAACCCTTTGGACTCGCGCTTTGTCCGCACCCAGCCTTGAACTAGGAGAGACTCATCAGGTTGACCACTTCGCAATATTTCTGCAATCCGTCGATTTGCCATATTTACCCAGCATAAGACTTTAATATCCAGCCTATGATAACGCCCATTCCACCAAAGCGGACGACTTGCCAGAAAGGTTTTTTGAGGCTACGCCAAGAAAATAACTGGCTTTCTAAGTTCACTTCTAGCATTTCCAACTGCTGTTGAATGTGCCGTAACTCTGCTTTGATTTCTGGTGTCTGAGATTTATTGTGCTTTAGTTGATCCCGGCGCTGTTGCCATTGTGCCTGTTGTTGGCGATCGCGTTGCACTTGATCGTAACGTTCTTTTAAGGATAGGAGCGATCGCTCTACTTCCTCTAGTTCTTGTTCAAAATCTGGTTCGGGATTTTCTGCTGACGGCTGTGATTGTTTAGGCGGCTTCATTTACAAGTAGTACAGTAGAAGTAAATGCAAATGTGCCAATAGTTATGTCCCAATCTACCCAGCTGCCGAAAACCAGTCAACTGAATGAACTTAGTACTCTAGAACTTGCTCAAGCCCTTATGGAAAGACTGAGCATTTCCCCTAACGATTGGCATCGCCTCAAGTCTAACCGCAATTCCCGCGCTAATGAACAAGTGGCAGCAGCGATTGTGTATCTTTTAAAGAATCAGCCACAAGAAGCTCAAGCTAGATTAGAACAAGCAATTGGTTGGTTAGATCGCTCCATTTCTGCCCCTCCCTGTCCAACTCACGGCAAAAGTTAGGAGTTAAGAGTTAGGAGTTATGAATTATTATTCAACTCCTAATTTTTAACTCCTAACTCCTAATTACGTTCCCGTCGCAGAGATAGTCCTCGGCGATTTTCCATTTGTTTACAAAGCCTCAATTCTGTGCCTTTGCGGTTCCACTCTACCTGATCAAAAATTTGATGGAGAAGACATAAACCACGGCCACTCTCTGATTCATCTGGTGGTAAATAGTCTGTTGGCTCTTCTTGACTAGTAGATGCAGGAGTAAAGCCGCTACCCTGATCTGATATTACCCACCAATATTGATTATCTATTAAAGAAAAACGAACTACAACTGTTTTACTTGGATCAAGATTATTGCCATGTTTAGCTGCGTTTACTAGGGCTTCTTGAAGTCCTAGCCGCAGTTCTGCTTGTAATTTAGCTGGGATTTCTGCCAACAGTAAATCTAAGATTGGGCAAAGGTAGAGCGTTGAGGCAAAACTAATAGTGCCCCAATAACGTGCAACTGGACGGAGTGAAATTGTAATCACAAGAGAAACCCCATAGCTTTCAGTTAGCTAGACATCAGTTTGCTATTACAGGCACCCTGATAAAACTTGAGGTGGTCATGCTGCCTTCAAACTTGCGTCTTTAAAACTAAATTTTGAAAATGCTAGGGAGCATTTGCTCTATAGTATGAGTTGGGATTGCTTAGATAGATAAGGGCTGGAATACTTTTGATAATGGATTCAGCAACTTAAAAAGATGCTAGTAATTTGACAGAGTATTGGCATACTCTAGTTAGTTGCCGATTTATCATTTACACAATCCAATTCATATTTCTAAGAACCTATGCAGCTTGAATTTATTTAAACAAAATGAATTTTTATTTTTGCCTTAATTCAATTTTAGCATCTTTAGTATGCACTAGACTAAAAATTTCAAATTTCAGTTTTTGTAAAGGAATTACTATCCTTGTGCGAATCTGATAGCGCAAGAAAGGCGGCAGCTTCAACATGAGCAGTTTGAGGAAAAAAATCAGCAGGTTGTACCCGTGTGATAGTATATTGCCCATCTTGACAAAGCAATTTCAGGTCACGGGCGAGGGTGGCTACTTTACAACTGACGTAAACGATCCGAGATGGTTTCAATTGCCGTAAAGTATCGATGACTGCGCGATCACACCCCTTACGTGGCGGATCGAGTATTACTACTTCTGGTATTGTGCCCATTTTGGGAAGCAATTTCTCTACTGCGCCAACTTGGAATGTCACATTATCAATTCCGTTGCGGTGGGCATTCAAAATAGCTTGTTCCACTGCTGCTGGTTGCACTTCTAATCCTGTGGCAATCCGTACTTTTTTGGCAAGGGGTAAAGTTAAAGTCCCAATACCACAATAGGCATCAACTAGCAACTCATGCCCTTGAAGATTGAGTTCTGATTCAATTACCTGCAATAGTGCCTCTGCTGTTTCTGTATACACTTGGAAAAATGTGTCTGGGCGCACTTGAAATTCCAGTCCAGCAAAATTTTCACGCAGGTGTGGGACTCCAGCGATGCAACGGGTTTCTGATCCAAAGATAGCATTTGTGCGATCGCTATTGCGGTTGAGCGACACTCCTACTAACTGCGGATAACGCTTTAACCATTCCTGCGCTTGGGTTTCAATTCCTGATAAATTCCAGTCTTTCACCACCAAAGTCAACAACATTTCTCCAGTGTGTCGGCCAATGCGTAAACCAAGATGGCGAATTTGCCCAAGATGGCGCTGTTCGTCATAGATTCGCCAACCCCGTTGTTGAATATCCTGCTTGACTTCGGCAAGTAAGGGATTTAATCGTGAATCTTGGACTGGACATTGATTTAAATTAATTAATTGGTGACTACCTTTTTGGTAGTAACCAGCTTGTACCTGTCCCGTTGCTGATAGCAAGAGAGGATATGTAGATTTATTACGATAACCTAAAGCGGAAGCGGCGGCGAGTACCGGATCTACCGATGGTTGGACAAAACCGCCAATGCGCTCCAAAGCTTGGATAACTTGGTTTTGCTTGGCTACTAGCTGGTAATCATAATCAATATGCTGCCACTGGCAACCACCGCACTTATCCGCCACAATACAACTAGGTCGGATACGGTGGGGAGATGGTTCCAATAGCTCATGGAGCTTCCCGTGGCCGTATTTTGGTTTAACATGAACCAAGCGGACAATGGCGCGATCGCCTGGGACAGTATCTGGGACAAACACTACACGCTCATCAGCGCGTCCCACACCATCACCTGTATCACTCAGGTTAGCGATCGTCACTTCAATTAATTCACCCTGTTGCCAAATTATTTTAGTCATTAGTCATTAGTCATTTGTTATTGGGCATAGGGCATTGGGCATGGTTATTCTCCTTGTCCCCCTGTCCCCAAATAGATAAGTTCAATACATAACTAGCTCGTATCCCTTCACTTGTGTACCTCCAACTCGCTAAACTAACAGATAATATTTCAGGTGATTTCAATAATCATGACTGTAATTAGCCAAGTTATTCTCAAAGCCGACGACGAACTGCGTTATCCCAGCAGTGGCGAACTTAAAAACATCAAAGACTTTTTGGAAACCGGCGTACAACGGACGCGGATTGCGGCTACCTTAGCCGAAAACGAAAAAAAGATAGTTCAAGAAGCAACCAAACAACTTTGGCAGAAGCGTCCTGACTTTATCTCCCCCGGAGGTAATGCTTACGGAGAACGCCAACGCTCTCTATGTATCCGCGATTTTGGCTGGTACTTGCGTCTAATTACTTATGGTGTGCTTGCCGGTGATAAAGAGCCAATTGAAAAAATTGGTTTGATTGGTGTGCGGGAAATGTACAATTCATTGGGCGTTCCCGTGCCTGGAATGGTAGAAGCGATCAATTCCCTCAAAACAGCTTCCCTTAGCTTACTGAGTGCAGAAGACGCAGCCGAAGCAGGGCCCTACTTTGATTACATCATTCAAGCGATGTCTTAATACAAAGTGTGTGCTGGTTCTAGGAGTATACTTCCGGTCTACTATAGTGAGTGCAATAAGCGCTCGATAGGCATAAGATACCCAATTTGATCATACCCTCCCCACACTTGGTAGTGGCTGTGGCAAAATCTCTGTCAAGTTACTAACCAGTTGTGGGGAAATTTATTTTTTAAGTATAACTATGGGGCATTTTTCAAAGGATGAAGGCCATACGGACACAAAAAACCGACAGTCCTTGATAAAGGCTGTCGGCTATTAAGTGTGTTCCCTATTAATGACTCGGCTAGAGTTCAGTTGTCATTAATTATGCCTAGTTAGCGATCGCAAAGAGACGATCCTAATCATAGATATGTGTGATTCTCGTCACATGATTGTTACAACTTAACTGCATATACCCGAAGAAGCTATGAATACCAGTAGATATCCGCAAATTACAATGTAGAAAATTGCACACGTCTTATTTAGTTAAGTTATCTTTATATATCGCGCTTAAATTTACACAAAATTAGAAATGCGTAGCTTCTCGGCGTAGGCATCGTGCTTTGCAACATAAATTAATTAGCATCCCAAAATATTTTTAACGCCATTCACCAACACAGCTACTAATTCAAGTGATGCGGTGGCTGCACCAATTGTATTAAGCATTGCTCCTACTGCTGCTGATATCGCTTCCATGCTAGCTCCTGCTATAAGCATTGTTATTACTGTACTTGCAATAGAAACAATCCCAGTAGCAGCTATACCCGAACCAACTGAAATTGCGCCGACTATAGCAATAATAATAGTCCATTCCAATGGATTAGGACTGTGACAAACCTGAATAAAGATTATAGGAAAATTCATTTTAATACTTTAATAATGTTGCATTTAGTTAATCTTAATTTTACAAACAAGCCTTTATTTGTAATAATAGTAAAATTACTCAAATTATCAACCTTCAGCTTAATTGGCTAAGAAATTAAGTGTTTTTGCAGTTGCCTTCATTGAGTAAATAACAATAGCGCGATAAGCTAGAGTTAGCAGCAAAACTGATTCACAACTGGTAACGAACCTAGCTTGGGGTAACGATGGCAACAGAAGAAAAGCACAGCACCTATTTATCAGAAGCCGAAAGCCGTTTGCGTCAACTTTCTATTGAAAAGTTGCGAGTAGCAGTTGCGTTTCTGGCTTATTTGCAAGAAACACAAGAAAAAGAAGTTACTGAAAAAGTATTATTAAATATTCCTAATTTTCCCCAATCTTTCCGCGAGATTGAACAAAATGAAGACAAGTTAGAAAATATTGCCTCAAATCAGATTGCCTCAGATGAAGAGGTATGGCAGGCTTATTTAGCAGTTGAAAAGAAATGGGAAGAGGTTTTCCAGCGCCTTGCAGACTCCTAAATTTTTGATTATTTCTCAAGTCTTAGATATTCACCAACGCCAAATTCAAAGATTTGGTGGAACATCAGGTGTTAGAGACGAAGGTTTGCTAGATTCAGCACTGGCACAACCTCAAGCTACTTTTGACGGTGAACTTCTCCATCTAACAATTCACGAGCAAGCAGCAGCGTACCTGTACCATTTAGCAATGAACCATCCGTTTATTGATGGCAACAAGCGCACCGCTTTCGCTGTTATGCTTACTTTTTTGAACTTAAATGGCTACACTTTCAACCTATCTCAAGAGCAAGCTTACAACTTGGTAATTCAAGTAGTTCAAAAAGAAATATCCAAAGAAGAATTACCTGCATTTCTAGAACTGCATCTACAAGGCAAGTAAATCGATAGAATAATTCTCTGTCTCCCAGAGTGCATTTTCATGATTTATTCTTGCCCTTTAAGTTCAGTAAAATGATTAGTTTTATACTTGAACTTTCTCCAAAGTTTAAAACACCAGATAGAAGAATTAACAAACCTATGCCCCGTTTGCCAAAGTGCTGTAGTAGAAAGAGCTATCTGCAAAGATAAATTTTTCAAAGCCAGTGGTAGATAAGCTAATGGAGTTTTCATTGTTGTTGAAAGTGATGTTGGCACTTTTAACGGTATTGCCAGAAATCACACCAGATACCAGCAGTTGGGAGCGATTGAAAGCTCTCAAATCGAGGGTATCAAAACCGTCCCCGCCATCAACAGTTGCTTGCCCAAAGCCTTTGAAGTAGTCATTCCCAGTACCCAAATCAATGCTGATGCCGCCACCGATAGAGACTTTTTGTTGAACTCCATCTAGGATACTGGTGGCGATAACAGAGTCATTGCCATCGCCAGTCTTGATGATTCCTTGTCCATAAATGCCGTATGCAGTACCACCAATTGTGGCTGTAGCCTGTCCGGTTAGCTTGTCAGAACCCTTGTCGGTTTCAATCACTCCATCGTTGACGATGCCATAGGCGGTGGCGTTTGTTCCAGAACTGTTCCCATAACCCGTAATCGTGTCATTGCGCCACCCTGTAGTGATGGTGCCGTCTTTAGCGTTCTGGATGCCGATTCCAACACCAGCATTGCCGATGCCATCAGAAGTAAGGTTGCCGATGCCACCAGTACCAGTTCCGATAATCGTGTTTTCTCCGTCTCCTGTATCCAGTTTGCCACTGTTGGTGATGCCGATCCCAGTTCCGCCGTCATTACGGGCGATCCCGCCGTTACCGCCAGTACCGATACCAGTGATTGTGTCTTCTCCGCCTCCTGCATTTAGAGTGCCACTGTTAGCGATGCCTGTCCCAGCTGTCCCAGCTCCACCGTTGCCATCATTATCGCCGTTGCTGCCAGTTCCTGTACCCGCGATCGTATCTTTTCCGTCCCCTGCATTTAGAGTGCCACTGTTAGCGATGCCTGTCCCAGTAACGCTGATGACGTCGAAGTAGATAAAGTTGGGGATGCCAGTAGTACCGATACCGGTGATTGTGTCTTCTCCGTTTCCTGCATTTAGAGTGCCACTGTTAGCGATGCCGATCCCACTACCTGTGCCGTTGCTGACGCCGCCGTTGATGTCGTTGCCTCCAGTACCAATGCCGGTGATCGTGTCTTCTCCGTCTCCTGCATTCAGACTGCCATTGTTACTGATGCTGATGCCTGTGCCAGTACCACCCCTACCGTTGCCAACGCTGCTGCCGCCGTTGCCGCCGATACCAGTACCTGTGATCGTGTCTTTTGCATTCCCTGTATTCAAACTACCACTGTTGGCGATGCCAGTCCCAGTTCCGCCGTCACCACCTCCCGCATTGCCAGTGGTACCGCCGTTGCCCCCGATACCAGTACCTGTGATCGTGTCTTCTCTGTCTGCCGTATTCAGTTTGCCACTGTTGCTGATGCCGATACCATCTCCACCGGGGCCGCCACCGTTGCGGCCATTGCTGCCGTTGCCACCCGTACCAGTACTGGCGATCGTGTCTTCTCCGTCCCCTGTATTAAAATTGCCAGTGTTAGTGATGCCTGTCCCAGTTCCGCCGTTGCCGCGATTACCAAAAATAAAGTCGCCATTGCCGCCCTTCCCTGTACCGACGATCCTATCTTTTCCGTCCCCTGTATTAAAATTGCCACTGTTAGTGATGCCTATCCCAGCTCCACCGACCCCGATTATGGCGCCCCCGTCGTCAGGATTTCCACCTCCGCTACTACCGCCATTACCGCCTGTACCGATGCCAGTGATCGTGTCTTCTCCATCCCCTGTATTTAAAGTGCCAGTATTGGTGATGCCAGTTCCAGCTGCACCGTCACCAGGGATTAGCATACTTTCGTTAGTCCTGCCACCGTTGCCGCCCTGACCAGTGCCTGTAATCGTGTCTTGTCCGTTCCCTGTATTCAGACTGCCACTATTGGTGATGCCGATCGCACTACCACCATCGCCGCCGTTGCCACCCATGCCGCCGTTGCCGCCAGTACCTGTACCTGTGATCGCGTCGTTTCGGTTCTCTGTATTCAGACTGCCACTATTGGCGATGCCGATCGCACTACCACCATTGCCTCCAGGAGCGAGTTCGATGCCCTTGCCACCGTTGCCGCCATTGCCTGTGCCTGCGATCGTGTCTTCTCCATCGCCTGCATTCAGTTTGCCACCATTGGCAATGCCTGTCCCAGTACCGCCGTTACCGTTACCTTCGAGGTCGTTTATGCCTGTACCGATACCAGTAATCGTGTCTTTTTCTGAGCGCGTACAAATAAAACCTCCAGTTAAAATATCAATGCCAATTGCCACAGATACATTTAACTGTTCTCCGATTAAAGTGTCAGAACCAGTGGTGCCAATGAAATTTGGTGGAACTGTTAGTCTAGGCATAATCAAAATCCTCTGAATTAAGCTTAAATAGCTATATTTACGTAGGTGTGTAGGCGTAGTTCGCTACAGGCATCGCATCCTATAAATTGTTTTTGCGTTCAGAATAATGTCTCGTCTGACAGGCTGATAACCATTTCTATAGCCTGAAAATTACTTATACATTATTACAAAAAATAAAATTTTATTACTTATTACTCAGTATAATTACTACTATCTTAAGATTTAATACAATTTGTCTTTAGACGTATTACGAATATTTTATTGAGTAAATCTATTTATTTAGTTAATTTTTAACATTTAGCCATGAACCATCGTAGAACTGCACCTACAGGGCAAGTAAATCGATAGAATAATGCTCTATACAATTGGTGCATTATTTTCATGACCGCCACATCTCCTGCTTCCTTTTCTCCTCAAGAAATAGCTGCTGAAGGTCTTAAACCAGAAGAATACGCAGAAATTGTCCGTCGGTTAGGACGTCATCCCAACAAAGCTGAACTAGGAATGTTTGGGGTGATGTGGTCAGAACATTGCTGTTACAAAAATTCTCGACCTCTACTCAAACAATTTCCCACTGAGGGGCCCCGCATCCTCGTGGGGCCTGGTGAAAATGCTGGTGTTGTAGATTTGGGCGACGGACTCCAACTGGCTTTTAAGATTGAATCCCACAACCACCCATCAGCTGTAGAACCATTTCAAGGTGCAGCAACGGGAGTAGGCGGTATTCTCAGAGATATTTTTACAATGGGTGCGCGTCCCATTGCTCTATTAAATTCCCTGCGCTTCGGTTCCCTAGAAGATGCCAAAACTCAAAGGCTGTTCCAAGGCGTAGTGGCAGGAATTTCACATTATGGTAATTGTGTGGGAGTACCCACCGTTGGCGGCGAAGTGTACTTTGACCCTGCTTATTCTGGTAATCCACTAGTGAACGTTATGGCACTAGGGTTGATGGAAACATCAGAAATCGTCAAATCTGGAGCATCTGGCTTAGGCAACCCCGTGCTTTATGTTGGTTCCACCACCGGGCGCGATGGCATGGGAGGCGCGAGTTTTGCCAGTGCAGAATTGAGCGATCAGTCAATAGACGATCGCCCTGCCGTACAAGTGGGCGATCCATTTTTGGAAAAGTCGTTAATTGAAGCTTGTCTGGAAGCTTTTAAAACAGGTGCAGTTGTCGCCGCCCAGGATATGGGAGCAGCCGGTATCACCTGTTCTACTTCAGAGATGGCAGCAAAAGGCGGTGTGGGAATTGAACTAGATTTAAATAAAATTCCCGCAAGAGAAAGGGGGATGGTTCCGTATGAATATCTACTTTCGGAATCTCAAGAACGAATGCTATTCGTTGCCCACAAGGGGCGTGAGCAGGAATTAATCGACATTTTCCACCGTTGGGGACTTCAAGCTGTTGTCGCTGGTAGTGTCATCGCTGAACCGATCGTGCGGATTCTCTTTCAGGGTGAAGTTGCAGCAGAAATTCCCGCCGAGGCTTTGGCGGAGAATACCCCACTATATAACCGCGAGTTGTTGACAGAACCGCCAGAATATGCGCGTCTAGCTTGGGAATGGACACCTGATTCCTTACCTCCTTGCACAACTGCT
Organism: Nostoc sp. FACHB-888; assembly: GCF_014696655.1. NCBI lineage: Bacteria > Bacillati > Cyanobacteriota > Cyanophyceae > Nostocales > Nostocaceae > Nostoc > Nostoc sp. FACHB-888. Next base: position 16,757 of record NZ_JACJQM010000020.1, read on the forward strand.
GGAATAAAACTCCAAGAAGGCGTGCAAAGTTGGAATGATATTCTGTTAACTTTGCTCGATACACCTACGATCGCATCTAAAAACTGGGTATATCGTCAGTATGACCATCAAGTACAAAATAATACAGTAATACTGCCAGGTGGTGCAGATGCGGCTGTTATCCGTTTGCGCCCCCTAGAACAAATCCCCAATCTAAAATCCCAAATCCCAAATCTAAAATCAGGAGTGGCGGCAACAGTAGATTGCAATCCTCGTTATGTTTATCTTGACCCTTACGAGGGAGCTAAGGCAGTGGTGGCAGAAGCTGCACGCAATCTTAGCTGTGTGGGTGCAGAACCTCTGGCGGTAACGGATAACCTAAATTTTGGCTCTCCAGAAAAACCGATTGGTTACTGGCAATTGGCAGAAGCTTGTCGTGGTTTGGCAGAAGGTTGTCGAGAACTGGCAACACCCGTCACAGGCGGAAACGTCTCTTTGTACAATGAAACTCTTGATGCTCAAGGTATTCCACAACCCATTTATCCTACTCCAGTTGTGGGGATGGTGGGCTTGATTCCTGATATCACCAAAATTTGTGGTCAAGGTTGGCAAGCAGTCGGCGATGTGATTTATCTTCTCGGATTGCCTCTGACATCCAAAATCAGTTTGGGAGCATCGGAGTATTTAGCTACTATCCACAGTACTATTGCCGGAAAACCGCCACGAGTAGATTTTGACTTAGAACGCCGCGTCCAGAAAGTTTGTCGTGAAGGAATTCGTAATGGTTGGGTACGTTCAGCCCACGATTCTGCTGAGGGGGGAGTTGCGATCGCTATAGCAGAATGTTGTCTTGCTGGTAATCTTGGTGCGGAAATCTATTTAGAAATAGCAGCAACACAGTTAAACCGCTTAGATGAGGTGTTGTTTGCCGAAGGCGGTGCCAGGATTGTAGTTTCTGTTGCATCAGAACAACAAGGAATTTGGGAATCCTATTTACAGGAACATTTGGGTCAAGACTGGCAAAAACTGGGTAAGGTTGGTAATTTCGAGACGGGTTTGGGGGTTTTCACTACTGATAACCAAGCCTTAATCAAAGTTAGGATCGAAGATATGAATGATCGCTATTTCCATGCGATCGCTAGGCGTGTCGCCATCCATACCACTAACCCCAGTTAAACAAGCAAGGGTTAGGAATAAACAGTATAATCCCTAACTCTTCACCTCTAAACTTCTAACTATTTTAGTAGCCTCTCTGATCATAATTACGGTACTGTTTTAATAGATGGTTAATGATTTATTAAGAAAGCTGCAACTATCTATATACGTAATCCCAGTGACTTGACCCCCCCCACCAGGAGCAAAGCTAGCATGATTTCGATTCATTCTGTCACTTCGGATGAATACCCCGACCAAATGAACAACCCAATCAATAGTCATGAAAATCAGGCTGACAAGCCAGAAGAAGCTTGTGGTGTTTTTGGCATCTACGCACCAGGAGAAAACGTTGCTAAACTGACCTACTTTGGATTGTATGCCCTCCAGCATCGGGGTCAAGAATCAGCTGGTATTGCCACCTTTGAGGGTACACAAGTACACCTTCACAAAGATATGGGCTTGGTGTCTCAAGTCTTTAATGAATCCATATTGGATCAGTTGCCTGGTAGCCTTGCTGTTGGTCACACTCGTTATTCCACCACAGGTTCTAGCCGCAAAGTTAATGCCCAACCCGCAGTGCTGGAAACCCGTTTAGGTTCATTAGCTCTAGCACATAATGGCAATCTAGTCAATACAGTAAAATTACGTCAAGAGTTGATTGAGAAACAATACAACTTAGTCACGACAACAGACTCAGAAATGATCGCTTTTGCGATCGCAGAAGCCATCAACGCTGGTGCAGATTGGCTAGAAGGTTCAATTCAGGCATTCCATCGTTGCCAAGGAGCCTTTAGTTTAGTTATTGGCACTCCTAACGGCGTTATGGGTGTTCGGGACACCAATGGCATTCGTCCCCTGGTAATTGGCACTTTGGCTGGTAATCCAGTCCGTTACGTTTTGGCTTCCGAGACTTGTGGTTTAGATATTATTGGAGCCGAATACCTGCGAGACGTAGAACCAGGAGAATTAGTTTGGATTACTGAAGAAGGTTTGGCTTCTTATCATTGGAGCCAAAAGCCCCAGAGGAAACTGTGTATCTTTGAAATGATTTACTTTGCCCGTCCTGATAGCGTCATGCACAACGAGAGTTTGTACAGTTATCGGATGCGCTTAGGACATCAACTAGCTAAAGAATCCTTTGTAGATGCCGATATTGTCTTTGGTGTTCCTGATTCAGGTATCCCAGCTGCGATCGGATTTTCCCAAGCTTCTGGTGTGTCTTACGCCGAAGGACTGATTAAAAATCGCTATGTTGGACGAACCTTTATTCAGCCAACCCAAACCATGCGCGAGTCAGGTATTCGCATGAAACTCAACCCGCTTAAAGATGTGCTGGCGGGTAAACGAGTAATTATTGTTGATGACTCGATTGTGCGGGGTACTACTAGCCGTAAATTAGTTAAAACTTTGCGTGAAGCGGGTGCAGTGGAAGTACACATGCGAATTTCTTCTCCGCCAGTAACTCATCCCTGCTTCTATGGCATCGATACTGATTCTCAGGATCAGCTAATTGCTGCTACCAAGTCAGTAGCAGAAATTGCCAAGCAACTGGAAGTAGACAGCCTCGCCTATCTCAGTTGGGAAGGAATGCTAGAAGCGACACGAGAAGACACCAATAGTTTCTGCTCTGCCTGCTTTACTGGAGATTATCCCGTAGCGATTCCTGAGCAAGTGAAGCGTTCTAAATTGAGTTTAGAAAAAGTAGTGGTATAGGGAGTGGGGAGTGGGGAGTGGGGAGATGAGAGGGAGAATAAAAAATTAACTCTTTCCCCTCTGCTCCCTGCTCCTCTGCCTCTTCCCAATGCCCCATGCCCAATCCGTCTAAAATAGGTAAATCCCCTAACAAAGATGGTTTATGAACCAGCCGATATCTGAGAGAGTGCGCTGGACTACCGCCGATTTAGAGTTGTTTCCAGATAACGGGAACCGCTATGAAATTATTGACGGAGAATTGTTTGTGACCAGAGCGCCTCACTGGAATCATCAAAAAGTCTGTGTCAGAATTATTACTCCATTGGATACCTGGTCACAAGCTACTTCGTTAGGACAAGTCGTACCTGCTCCAGGCATAATCTTTGGCGATAATGATAATGTGATTCCTGATGTTGTCTGGGCTAGCAATGAGAGATTGCCCCTACTTTTGGACGAGGCGGGGCATTTAACTGGTGCGCCAGAACTGGTAGTAGAGGTTTTATCTGCTGGTATTGAAAATGAAAAGCGAGATAGGGAACTTAAACTAAAGCTTTACTCAGCAAGAGGTGTTAGAGAATATTGGATTGTAGATTGGCGTAAGCAACAGCTGGAAGTTTATCGACGCGAACAAGCGAGTTTAAAGTTAGTTGCTACGTTGTTCAATGGTGATGAGTTGAACTCACCTTTATTCCCTGATTTTACTTGCGCGATCGCATCCTTATTTACCTAATACAAGTTTGCAGAATTACTGTAATTTCTTACTATTGGTAATTTTCAATAAAAAGTAGAAGCTGAGAAGATAGGCTAAATGTCATCTTTTAAATCAATTTGGGTAGGTAATATTTTTACATCCCCCCTTGAGTTTCGCCTTATCCAGTAGTGGAGCTTAACTGTGCTGCAAAAATTCAACCTTGGGCAGTAATGGGTCAGTCACAATACCCACACCGCTAAAACCCCAACGTTTGAGCAAGTTTCCCAACTGTGTACGCGGAATAGATTCCACAGAAAAGCGATTGGCTACTTCTGCTGCGTGGGTGTTGAGATAGCTAAGGGCATCAAAATTTTCCTGAAACAGCAATAAATAACCTGATGTTTCGGTGTTAGGACGAGCTATGAGATAATTACCGTCAGTTTTTGAGCGCACCAAGTAATAGACTTCGGACAGCATGGGGATAGGGATGGAGAGAGTGGGGGAGCAGGGGGAGAAGAACTAATAACTAATGACCAATGACAAATCACTAATTGAGATTTTCTAGGCGAATGCGTGGATCGGCGGCTTTTAACATTAAATCGGCGATTAAATTACCAGCAATCAGCAACACTGCGCCCATTACCAAGCTTGCCATTAACAAATATAAATCTTGAGCTTGTAAAGCCTGTAGAGTTAACCTCCCTAAACCAGGCCAGTTGAAGAAAAATTCGGCAATGAAAGCACCGTTTAATAAACCAGCTAATTCAAAACCCAACAAGGTAATTAAGGGATTTATTGCATTGCGGAGAGCATGAACGTAGATGACGCGGTTTTCTGGCAGTCCTTTGGCACGAGCCGTTTGGATATAATCTTGACGCAAAACATCCAATAATTCGCCACGAGTGATGCGTTGCAAACCAGCAAAACTAGTAATTGAGAGGGCGATCGTCGGTAAAATCATGTGCCAGCCGATATCTAAGATTCTGCCAAACCACGACAGTTCCGAGTGATTAATGCTAGTCATGCTACCCACTGGGAAGAAGGGCGAGGTGATTTGGGCTAAAACCAGCAGCCCTAAGGCAGTGATAAAACTGGGAAAGCCTTGTCCGGCATAGCTAATTACCTGTAAAACCCGGTCTGATAGCTTATTTTGGTTAACAGCAGCAAAGATTCCCAGAGGGATGGCGATCGCCCATGTGACAATTAAAGATGCGATCGCTAATAGTAAAGTCGCTGGCACTCTTTCCCACAACAGCGATGCCACTGAACGTTGATAAATAAAACTCGTGCCAAAATCCCCCTTTGTCAAGATCCGCCATAGCCATAGCCCAAATTGCTCTGGCCATGACTTATCCAGACCAAACTGCCGCTTGACTTCTTCAATCCTTTCTGGAGATATCTTCGGGTTTTGCCGCAGCGTATCTACATAATCGCCGGGAGCGAGTTGAATAATAAAAAACGACAACGCTGATGCCAACAACAAAGTCAGTAGTGCCTGCAATATCCGCTTTACTACATAAACAAAAGTTTCGCTCGTAACTAGTGTTATTAGCCAATCCCGACCTGTCTCCAAGGAAATTTTCGTAGATGTCATCTGTCCTTTGTCCTTTGTTATTTGTCCTTTGCTAATGACCAATACTTCTTTATGAGAGCCTGCGCCCGAAGTGTAGCTATGTAGCAGGCTTTACGGCTACGCTTAGTACAAGTGACTAATGACCAATGACAAATAACTAATATTCAATTAGAGAGATAATCGGCACTTCCGGCAGATATTTACGCCCTTGTAAATCCCGTAGCTCGATAATAAACCCAAACCCTACTAGTTCGCAGCCAATCTTCTGCACTAATTTTGCTGTTGCACTCGCAGTTCCGCCCGTGGCAATCAAATCGTCCACAATTAAAACTTGGCTACCTTGCTGTAAAGCGTCCTGATGCACTTCCAGGCAGTCCATACCATATTCTAGTTGATATTCAATTGAGTGAACTGCTGCTGGTAACTTACCTCTTTTGCGGACAGGAATAAAACCAGCTCCTAATTTATAAGCCAGAGGTGAGCCAAAAATGAATCCCCTCGACTCCATACCAATAACATAATCCGGCTTTATTCCAGCTTCACTGCATTTTTGTGTTAAAAAGTCAATAGTGTAGCGCAATCCCTCAGGATCACGCAGTAGGGTAGTAATATCCCGAAATAAAATTCCGGGTTTGGGGAAATCTGGGATGTCACGAACGAGAGACTTCAAATCCATAAAATGGGGAATAGGGAGTAGGGAAAGTTAGGGGTGAAGAGTGGGGAGTTATTAATTTAAATTAAATTTATAGCTATCCCAGTCCCCAATCCCCAATTTTTAGATATGTGAAAAATCGTACACTATAATGTCATACGCTAGGGATCGAGGCTGAAGCTTCGCGCTTTATTGACGATAATTAGAATTTAAATCAAGCTAGAAGAGGTATTGCACTAATAAATGAGGTGAATTAACTGATGTTTTAAAATTTTGATTTCAATATAGGGAAAACTTTGAGTAGAAAGAGTTAAGTAATGTATATATCAGGTAGTCATGCTACTGCTACAAGTCTAATGCTCAAGTCTTGGCTACCGATCTTAAATTTGTTTTATCTAGTCTGTTGGAACCGCACAAGGTATTTATAGAATGAATGTCTCAGCAAGTTTAACGCCGTTCAACAGTCCAACTCAAGACTCACTGCCGATGGTTCTGGACACTTTACCAGATCCTGCGATCGCTTCCAAAACGTGTCCTCGCAGAACCCGGTTGCAAATTGACCTGATTTTACTGGCAATTGAAGCTTTAGAGCTTGGTGGTTCGGAAGCAATCCTGGCTTTTGCTCAAGAGTTGGATCTAAAAGGAATTGTTAAAGACAGGGTGAATTTATGGCGGATGCGTAGCTCTAACCCGCTACGGAGAGCGCACATGCGCCGTCCCTTAACTATCATGGAAGCAAAAGCTCTGGTGGTCATTGCTTGCTACATAGCGCGGCGTTTAACTGTTGTAATTCGCCAGTTATTAATGATCTGTCAACAAATGGAAGAAAAGCAGATTCCATTAGAACAGAATTTGCGCCTATCTAATTACTTAGAGAGGTTTAGAGCACATTTTAAGAGCCGAATGAATGCTCGACGTTCTGGTGTACTGGCATTAACTTCTGATCAAAAATTAGATGAGCTAGCTATCAATTTGTTAGGACAATTACTATTTTGTACTGGTACAGCTGGAATGCAGAGGTTCTGGATTAGTCTTTTTGACGGTGAAGTGGAATGAATATTCAACGTAAGTACAGTTTGCCTAATTGTACACTGCTTTTAGAAGGCTTAAGTGATGTTACTAGGGCTGCACAGTTCCAGGAAATGCGCCCGGAATTATCAATATTGGTAAATGCAGAATGCTATTTATCTGGTTATAACCAACCCATAACGGGAGGGCGGGAATTTTTTGAAAGTTTGGTAAGGGCTGTTAGTGGCTATGCCCAAGAATTTTTAAGTAGTGTACCCAATCCGCAAGCACACAACCAAGAATCGGAGCTAGTAGAATTTCAGAAAGTTGATAGCAACCGACACAGGCTAATTATACATTCAGAAGGTGCTTCAGAGGGGTTCGATCACTCTAACAATTCCAAACGTCCGCCTATTGAAATAGATTTGAATACGGTGCAGTTGTTTGATTTAGTGGAAGCAGTGGATCAGTTTTTTGCTGATACCCAAACTTTACCTGAACTTTCTCTAGAACTGCAACCAGTTACCAGACGTTATGGCGGTGCTAGTCAAGCTTTAATCAGGCAGGCTGTACCTGCTGCTGTGGGTGTGTCAAGTTTAGCAGTAGCAGCGATCGCTTTTAACTTGATTCCACCTCCCCAAATGCGTCCACCGCAGCCTACGCCAGATGAGCAAACTAGCTCTAAAATAAACAATATCACTCCTCCAGCATCAGCTACTACAACTCCCATCGCGGCTGCAACGCCTACAGCAACGCCCATAGCTAATGCAAAGCCAGTAGTTAAAGATTTAGAAGCACTTTTAAATACAGTTCCAGAAATTACTGATCCATCCCAGTTACGTGCATTGAATCGTCAAGTTTACAACCAAGTTCATCCAGCTTGGACTAATCGCTCTGGATTGCAACAAGATTTGATTTATCGTTTAGGTGTAGCTGCGGATGGAGCGATCGTTGGTTATAAAGCAGTGAATAAAGAGGCGAATTTAGGAGTCGGTCAAACTCCTCTGCCTAACGTACTTTACAATCCAGCTAGCCGCCCTCCCATTTCCAATGAACCGATCGCTCAATTTCGAGTAGTATTTACTACACAAGGTGTGCTGCAAGTTAGCCCTTGGCGGGGATATGCTAGAACGCCAGAGGTAGTGGGTGCAAGAATTGCTGACTCTAATATAGTCAAAAATTTAAACCAAAAGCTTTATAGTACAGTTCGCCAAACTTGGAGTGGTACTCCAACCTTTACGCGAGATTTGAAATATCGGGTAGCAGTCAACAAAGATGGTGTAATTGCTGACTATGAACCACTGAACCAAGTCGCCTTTGATTATTTCCGGGAAACACCGCTTCCCACTATGTTTAACGCCATCTACGGATCAAATGTAGCAGCCCCCAATGATAAAGAACCTCTCGCCCACTTCCAAGTGATATTTAAGCCTAGCGGTACGCTGGAAGTTATTCCTTGGCGGGGATATCAATAATAATTGGGGATTGGGGACTAGAGATTGGGGATTGGTGGAAATTGGGAAGCGATAAGGTAGCAAACGTGAATTCTGACCACCCTGTAACCTTTTGCCTTTTCCTAGTCCCCAGTCCCCAGTCCCCAATTTACCTTGTAATTCTTCGCATATAATTTCCCCACAACTGAGCTGCTTGAGCGCTGCTACCAGATGTAGGGGAATTATTGTCGTTTCCTAGCCAAACACCAGTTACAAGCCGCCGACTGGGGATAAAACCTATGAACCATAAGTCAACGTTTTTATCAGTTGTGCCTGTTTTCCCAGCTTCCCCCAGGCCAATTGCTGCACCACGACCAGTACCCCTTGTGACTACGCCACGCATCAAACTAGTCATCTCATCGGCTACACCATTTGGCAGAACTCGTTTATTGGCATCTGGATCTTGGTCGAAAGAGTAGATTACACGGCAGGTTTTGATATCATTGCGATCGCGACAATCACCACTGTCTAAAATTCGGTTAATCGCATGGGGAGGATTTCCTACACCACCATTACCAATAGCGCCGAAAGCACCAGTCATTTCCAAAACATTGACCACACTTTGACCTAGTACCAAGCCAGGAACTGGATCAAGTGTTGACTTTACCCCTAAACGCTGCGCCATTGACACGACTTTATCCAGCCCGACTTCTCTGGCAACTCGCAGGGCGATGGGATTTTCTGAAAGCGCCAGCCCGGTAGCAATATCTAGACTAGCACCAGCACCAGCACGACAGGGTTTATAAGTAAAGCCTTGCCAAGTTAAAGGGGCACAAGAATAACTTTTTGATTCTGAAATTCCCTGTTGAATAGCAGCCGTGTAAGCAAAAATTTTGAAGGTTGAACCTGGTTGTCTTTTGGCTTGAACAGCACGATTGAACTGACTTTTTCTGTAATCAGTCCCACCCACCATTGCAAGGATACTGCCTGTACTAGAGTCAAGAGTGACCAACGCCCCTTGAGAAAAATTAAAGTTTCTACCAGCGTTGTTCACTGAATTATTCAACGCTGCTTCTGCTTGCCTCTGTATGACTGGATCAAGCCTCGTTTCAATGATATAGTTTCCTTCTCTTGCAGCTCCTTCCCCCAAAATCGATTCAAGTTCAGAGAAGACGTAACTGTAAAAATAAGGAGCGATCGTCTTAGCCTGCTGCTCACAAACTTTAGGACTAACTTGCACAGTGGAGCGTCTAGCTCGGTTCGCATCTTCAGGTTTAATTTTGCCCATCTCCAGCAATCGCTTAATCACGCGATTCCGGTATTCGGCTGCTTCTAGCTTATTTGGCCCATCCCCACAGAAATCGAAAGCGTTGGGAGCAGGTAAAATTCCTACCAACGTTGCTGCTTCTGCCAAAGTTAATTCTTTAGCCGACTTCTCAAAATAATACCGGGCTGCATCTTCAAAGCCAGAAGTATCTCCCCCCAAAAAAACCCGATTTAAGTACATCAGCAAAATTTCATCTTTGCTGTAAAAGGTTTCGAGCTTCAGAGCGACAACTGCTTCCCGCAATTTGCGTCCAAGGGTATCTTGTCTGCCTACATAATCACGGAACAAACTGCGGGCAACTTGCTGGGTTACAGTGCTGGCTCCTTGCTGCACATCTCCGCTACGGCTATTGATCAAGATGGCTCGTAAAATTCCCAGAGGGTCAACACCAAAGTGCCAGTAATAACGACTATCCTCTGAAGCCACTACCGCAGCAGGTAAATAAGAGCCAAATTCCTCTAATCGCTTCATGTCTACATGAGAGGTAGTCCGAGGTTCTCTCAGGGGAGTGGCTCCATCACGGGCGTAAACAACGACTGGGGCGCGTGTAGCTGTCGGTAGGGGTTTAACTTGAAATTTCAGCCATTCGACGCCAATCACTAACGCTAACAGGGCACTAACACCACCAACACCACAAGCTGTCCAACTTACAGCTTTAACATACCAGGCTGGTGGATCGACGTATTGCAACCGCACAGAAGCGGCGAGTTCTGGGGGGCCCAAAGTGAGAATATCACCGTGACGCAGTTCCAGGGAATTAACACGACGCTTGCCACGATAAATGCCATTAGTGGAGTTTTCGTCTTTGATGACGAAAACTGGTGTGCGCTGAGTAGAATTCCGCGATAGCGACAGGTGAATTTGGCTGACAACAGGGTTACGGATGACGATATCGCTCGATTTGGAGCTACGACCTAGAATATAGCGATCGCCTAATAGTGGATATACCTCTGCCTTATCCGCCCCCGCATCCTGCACCCAGAGTTCCGGTACTTTGGCATTAGGCTTGAGCGCCAATTTAGAAAAATCGACCCTAGCTTGGATAGTATGGACTGCTTGAGTCAGTTGACCAAGTAACGTTTGTGGCTTTTGAGGGGGTTGGGGAAAACTCATCGGCTATTCACATCACACTTTTTATTGAAGAATCGGGCAAATTACAATTTAGATGTTAGTCTTTCATCATTTTACTCATAAGCCAAAGCATAAATTAGTTATACGGGAGTTTTTGATCTCTTTTATACTTAAACTTATCTTGAAATTATAATTAATTTGTTATTTTTGTCACTTCTTTATAAAGACACGAATTTTAGCTCCATTCTCAAAGGGTTACATTATCTACGATTACCAGTTTAATAGCTACAATCATGATTTTTATCTTGTATTATTAAACACTAGCTTTCAATGAACAACAGATTTAATTTTTACCAATTTACATATCCACATATTCTGAAACAAACCTAAATATATTCATTTAGGAAGATTTTCTAAATCCTATTGTCTGTTTTAATGGGTCGAGTGTTCCGTTGAGGATTAATTTCAGAATGATCGGAAAATCTCTGACCATGATTGGTACAGCTCTATCTTTGGCACTCAGTGCTAACATTGCTGTAGCCGAATCTAGTAAATCCCCTATAGCTCAATCTAGTAGCAACTCCACTAGTGCACCAGCGGAAATCAAGATGTCGCCAGAAGGGATGAAAATTCTGTGCAACAATTTTCCGCTTAACTCCCGCTGTCCCAACGGCACACCAGTGAATCTTAGCGCTCCTGGTAGCACTACAGCACCAGTAGAAACCACGCCTAATAGCACTACTACTCCTGATAGTAGCGCTCCTGATAGCAGCACTACTCCTGATAGCACAACTGCACCAGGAACCATAACAGCACCTGAATCTGGTACTCCTGAAAGCACTCCAGGACCAGGAAGCGTTACCCCATCTGAACCTGGCGCTCCTAGCAATTTAACTCCAGGACCAGGAAGCGTTACCCCATCTGAACCTGGCGCTCCTAGCAATTTAACTCCAGGACCAGGAAGCGTTACCCCATCTGAGCCTGGCGCTCCTAGCAATTTAGCTCCAGCACCAGGAAGCGTTACCCCATCTGAGCCTGGCACTCCTGACAGCACTACCGAACCAGGAAGCTCAACTTCACCTGAGTCTGGCACTCCTGGCAGCACCACCGAACCAGGTATAAATTCTCCCAGCACAGCTCCAGGCTCTAGTTCGCCAAATACTCCTGCTACAGGTAATTAAATTAAAAGCTGGGGCATAATCTGAATACTAATTTGCCATCAGCGATTGTCAGTGCATTTTGACCTCTTACACCAGTTATGCAAGCTGGTGTAGAATAACAAACAAATAAAAATCGCTGGAATTAAGAAATCAAGTATTCGCGTATATTACTGAGCAAGGGTTTCAGTAATCGATAGCCTGGGATTAATCGTCCCAGGCTAAATATTTTAATGCGACCTGCCAGTTGAAGTCGGTGTTTTTTGCAAGGAACCAATTAACAGGCAAACTATACCGATACTAATAAATGAATCAGCCACATTAAATACAGCAAAGTTAATCAGGCGAAAATCAAGAAAATCAACAACGTAGCCTAAAACAAAGCGATCAATACCGTTGCCCATAGCTCCACCTAAAATCAAGCCATAGCCCAACTGATCCCACAAATTTAACGTTGGTCCAAACAAAGCCAACGCTATCAATACTAAACTCACTCCTAAAGATAGCCAGCGCAACCACTCTACTTTCCCACTTAACAAACTAAATGCGGCACCAGTGTTAGTGACATAGGTGAAGTGAAATATCCCAGGTAGAAGTGGTAGTGTCTGCCCCAAGCTAAAGGTCTGCACCACCCAGTATTTTGTTATTTGGTCTAAGAAAAAAGCTATGAAGGCAGCGATCCAAAAAAGGCGATTTTTTAAACGCATGGCGAATTAGTCATTAGTCATTGGTCACTTTTAAGCGTACTCCTACCGAGATGCAAGCTACGCTTCGGGCGGAGCCTCTCATAGAGAAGTATTGGTCATTAGTGAGCTAGCACAGTCTTCTCCCTAAAGCCCTTCTCCGAAAGGAGACGCTACGTGAACGGGCATCCTACGGCAGGCGCTAGCCTCTCCCTTTGGAAGAAGAAGAGACAGAGAAGGTGAACGAGCGTCACCCTTAAGGGTCATTGATTGTTAGTCATGAGCTTGTGACAAATGACAAAGGGCGAAGGACAATGAACTAATAAAACATTAAGTGACGCAATACATATGCTATTACAGTAACTGCACAGACCACAGTTAGTTGCCCTGGTACTGCAAACCAGGAGTATCTGAGGATTGCTTGCATTAAGGGTAGATTTTCTGTACCTTTCCACTGAAAAATATAGCTAATAATCAAATAAGTAATACCGCATAGGTGGAGAGTTAACAAGCCACAGCTGCAACTAAAAGCAAGAGTTTCTAGTCGAGGTCTAGCTTTAAAAGCGAACAAGCCACAAATCCAAGCTCCGGGAATAAAGCCTAGTAAATAGCCAAATTGAGATAACTTGATATAACCCATACCGCCGCCATCAGCAAATACAGGTAATAAGGTTAAGCCCATGACTAAATAAGCAATTTGCGAGAGCGCACCGGCATTTTTACCTCCTAAGCAACCTACCAACAGTACCGCGCCAATTTGAAAAGTGACACCTAAAGAAAAAGTCTGAATTCCGTGCTTACTCCAACTCCAAGGTAAGGTGATACCATAAACTTCTAGGAAGGTGCCACCCATTGTAAGAAGTAAGCCAATCATAGACCATAGTAATTGATTGGAAGCAGCAAACATTTATCAGGCAACCAAGGAAAGGCAAAAGGGAAAACCAACAGCAACCAGTATAAACATTAATATATGAACTCTCCCACGTTAGCTTTGCCTACACTGCTAGTTCTCTTAAGAGTAAGGGTACGCAGAACCCAAATAGCAGGGAGGGGTTGCAATCTCACTGTGGAATACCCTACCTTAAACCTGCTTCTTAATTGCTAATTCGTACCAGTAAATTCATTTAAAAATATGCAGGTTCAAAAAATCATTTTAACCGTACCCAAATTACTTGCATTTTACTTTATTTGTTACTAATCAGTGGTAATATTTATATTAAGAATTAAGGTATTGTGCTTTTGGATGTGTGCCTTTATTAACTTTAAATTTTATATATTATAAGTATGCATTAGCATTCCTTAACCGTTTTTTAACCTTTATCTTACACTAGGGTGTTAATGTTCATACTGTCAATCCATAGCATCAATTTATAAAGATCCTTATGTTCTCTTCAAAGGTGCGGTTTTTTGCTCCCCTAGTTGCTCTAGCAATTGGTATTAGCTCTTGCGGCGATAACAATCAAGCTTCTAATAACTCTAGCCCAGCAGCTGATGGCGGTGCTACCCCAGCCACCAATACAGCAACCGGATCAAACTTATCTGGAACGATCAGGGTAGATGGTTCTAGTACTGTCTATCCTATTTCTGAGGCAATGGCAGAAGAGTTTCAAAAGGCGAATCCTGGGGTAAAAGTTACTGTGGCTTCCTCTGGTACAGGTGGAGGGTTCAAAAAATTCTGCGCGGGTGAAACTGATATTTCTAATGCTTCCCGTCCCATTAAGCCGGAAGAAGTGGAACTCTGTAAAAAAGGTAATATCGAGTACATTGAATTGCCGATCGCTTATGATGGTCTATCTGTAGTGGTTAACCCCCAAAACAACTTTGCAAGTTGCCTCAAAGTTGATGAACTAAAGAGAATGTGGCAACCAGCTGCTCAAGGCAAAATTACCCAATGGAACCAAATTAATCCGAAATTTCCTGCACAGAAAATAGGTTTGTACGGCCCTGGTACTGATTCTGGTACTTACGACTACTTCACTCAAGCAGTTGTGGGTAAGGAAGGGGAAAGTCGAGGAGATTTTACTGCTAGTGAAGATGACAACACTTTGGTGCAGGGTGTGAGCGCTGACCAAGGCGGTTTGGGCTTTTTCGGCTATGCCTATTATGAGAACAACAAAGAGAAGTTAAAGCTCGTTGGCATTGACAATGGCAAGGGCTGTGTTCAGCCGAGTCCACAAACCATCGGCGATGGCACTTACCAACCCCTTGCTCGCCCAGAGTTTATCTACGTTAAGAAAACTGCGGCGACCCGTCCTGAAGTTAAGGCTTTTGTTGATTTCAATTATGCTCCAGCGAACCAAAAGCTAGTATCAGAAGTGGGCTATGTGCCTTTACCTAGCGACCTACTCACTGAAGTTCAGGGACGTTTTAATAGTGGAAAAGTAGGTTCGGTTTTTGGGGGTAAGGGTTCTCAAGTGGGCGTTACTCTAAAAGACCTTCTCAAGCAAGAAAAGTAATAGTTATCCACTAATTACTTTTTCGAGAATGTGAGTTTATCTGCACAATTTGCACTAAGCCCTAGTAGCTGGAAGTAGTAGCTTCTTATACTGGTTTTATTTAAGGCTTATGGTCTTGAAAGTAAGCTTTATTTCCAGCATGAGGGCAATTTTCATAGAATGGTAGTGTAGCCATATACGTAAAGAGAGTTTGAATTTATGAGGTTGTCCGTAAATGACTTCCAAACCGTTATCTAATCAACCAAGTAATTCCAACTTATGGCAGCCCAATCGGACTTTGAGTAAACGGGTGGAAACTGGTGTTAAAGCGCTGTTTGCCTTATTTGCTTTCGTATCGGTTGTAACCACGGTTGGCATTGTCTTAACACTGATTTTTGAGACTGTTGAATTTTTTCAAGAAGTTTCCATCTGGCAGTTTTTGACAGATACACAATGGACACCACTGTTTACAAATCAGCAGTTTGGAATCATGGTGCTTATTAGCGCCACGTTGCTCATATCTGTAATTGCGATCGCAGTAGCATTACCACTAGGATTGTTAGCTGCAATTTGCTTGAGTGAGTATGCCCCAGCTAAACTTCGCAAATGGCTAAAGCCAGCCCTAGAAGTGTTGGCAGGGGTACCTACTGTTGTTTTCGGTTACTTTGCACTGTTCACAGTTACACCTTTCCTCCAAACATTCATCCCTGGTATGCAGGGATTTAATGCTTTGAGTGCGGGTATAGTATTGGGAATTTCGATTATTCCTCTGGTAGCTTCTCTAAGTGAAGACGCTCTTTATTCCGTTCCGCGTAGTTTGCGAGAAGGTGCCTATGCATTAGGATCGACTAAGCGGGAAACAATTATTTCAGTAGTGTTACCAGCGGCTTTATCTGGGATAGTAGCTTCTTTTATCTTGGCTATTTCCCGCGCAATTGGTGAAACAATGATTGTTACCATCGCAGCTGGTCAAAATCCTCAGTTGGGTTTAAATCCGCTAGTGCCAATTCAGACAATGACAGCATACATTGTCCAAGTAAGTAAAGGAGACACACCAGCAGGCTCACTGGCCTATAAAACTATTTTTGCGGTGGGTATGACTTTGTTTCTCATCACCTTAGCCCTAAATATTTTTAGTTACTGGTTTGTTCGTCGCTTCCGGGAGAAATACGAATGACAAAGAGCAATACTGAGTTTACAAATCTGTCTGACTCTGGGGCAAATCCGAACTTTGATCTCTCGATCAATAAACGCTACAACCTCGACAAAGTTTTTGCGATCGCTACTTGGGTTGCAACTTTATTTGCGTTGCTGGTATTAGCTATTTTGCTCGTTGATGTTTTAACTGACGGTGTTGGACGCTTGAATTGGTCTTTTCTTACCAATTTCTCCTCGCGTCGTGCCTCCTCTTCTGGAATATTAGCTCCCTTAGTTGGTACTATTTGGTTGTTGGTAATAACAGCCTTAATTTCATTTCCTTTAGGAGTAGGCGCAGGAATTTTCTTAGAAGAGTATGCCCAGGACAACTGGTTTACTCGCTTAATTGAAATTAATATTGCAAATTTAGCCGCAGTACCATCGATTATTTACGGCTTGCTGGGCTTGCAAATTTTTGTGCGGGTAATGGAACCAATCACCAGGGGACGCAGTATCCTAGCTGGTGCTTTAACTTTAAGTTTGTTGATTCTACCAATTATCATCATTACTACTCGTGAATCACTGCGTGCGGTTCCCGATAGCCTACGGCAAGCAGGTTTTGCTCTTGGTGCTAATAGGTGGCAAATCATCCGAGAACAAATTTTCCCCATTGCTTTACCGGGTATACTTACCGGTACAATTCTGGCACTTTCACGAGCGATCGGCGAGACGGCTCCGTTGATTGTAATTGGGGCTGTTGGGTTCATTACTTTTTTGCCTCAGCTTTCTCCACAAGGTTTGCAAAGTTCTTTTACAGCACTGCCAATTCAAATTTTTGATTGGGTTTCTCGTCCTCAAGTTGAGTTTCACCAGAATGCTGCTGCTGGCATTATTGTTTTGATGCTCGTGCTCTTGTTAATGAATTCAACAGCAATATTTTTACGCAATAAATTCCAGCAGTCACGCTAAATAAATCAACTTCATTTAAATTTAGATTTTCAGCATTAACCTGAAATTTTTGTATGGTATCAAGCTCAAAAACCGCCACTTCCGAAAATATTTTACAAGCTGAACAATTATCTGTTTTCTATGGTAATTTCAAAGCAGTTCGTGATGTTAACCTAAATATTGGCAAAAACAAAATTACTGCTCTTATTGGTCCTTCTGGGTGCGGTAAAAGCACTGTGCTAAGGTGCTTTAACCGTTTAAATGATTTGATTCCTGGCGCACGTATTGAAGGAAGAATTACCTTTGGTGAAACCGATATTTATGACAAAAGAATTGATACAGTAGAATTGCGCCGTCGGGTTGGTATGGTTTTTCAAAAGCCTAACCCCTTTCCAAAGTCAATTTATGAAAATATCGCCTTTGGAGCAAGGATTAATGGTTATAAAGGTGATATGGATGAATTGGTAGAACGGAGTTTGCGGCAAGCTGCTTTATGGGATGAAGTTAAGCACAAACTCAAACAAAGTGGTTTATCTATATCTGGTGGCCAACAACAACGCTTGTGCATTGCTCGCGCCCTCGCAATTCAACCAGAGGTTTTGCTAATGGATGAACCCTGCTCTGCTCTTGACCCAATTTCAACTTTGCGGGTTGAAGAATTACTTCAAGAACTGAAGTCGCAATATACTATTATTATTGTTACCCACAATATGCAACAAGCAGCGCGGGTATCAGATATGACAGCTTTTTTCAATGCACAGGCGACAGAAACGGGCAGCAAAATGGGATATCTGGTTGAATATAACTTGACAGAGAATATTTTCAACAATCCTCAACAAGAAGACACCCGAGATTACGTCAGTGGCAAATTTGGATAAAGAAATATTTTAAGTTGTTGATATTAGAGCAATGAGGAATACTCGAAAATTAAAGCTGTACGATATTCCTCTAGTTTTTTATTTGTTTGTCAAAGTTGGCGATCGCTTACAGATAGTAGTACTATTGGCTTGCTATTTGTTATCTATCTGTAAGTTTTGTGATAACTACAGAGTAGGCATTGCATAAAATAAACAGTTAAAAATAACTCTTTATTTTATCAAACCCAGACTAACTTCTTGCACTATTAGTAAACTGTCGAGGAAGTGTACCTACCTATAGTAATTTTCTCAAGCACCTTATCTGTTAAATCTTGCTGTGATAGTGCATTTGAGAGTTTTTTCTAAGCGGGCGGCGGGAATCGAACCCGCATTAATAGCTTGGAAGGCTATAGTTTTACCACTAAACTACGCCCGCAAATCTCCAACCCTATAAAAATAACATAGTTTTCGGAAAAATTCAAGCATTTAGTTGGAATTAACAGGCTGGATTTTGATGCGTACAAATAAATTACTCAAATCTGGTTTTGTGCCATCGTTGTTGTGAGCAGCAAGAAAGTTTTCAGTTTTGAAAACGTCGTTGAGAAGTTGCTCATATATGCTTTTTTCACTTTGTAGTGTTGCCGGTTCTATTTCTAGAACTTGAGCCTGTTGAAAATTGCCATTGCGATCAATTATTAAGCTAGCAAGGATCTGTGCAGGCTTAACTTCCGAATCGCGGGGGAGAAAACTTGAATCCAGTTGTTTGGCGTTGCTTCCCCTGTATGAAGCGATAACGTCGGGTAAAGCATCTTGTCGTAATCTTCCTGATTGTATCAAGTTACTCACTTCATCTCTAAGCAAAGGAGCTACTATGGCTACCGATGCCCCCCCAATAGGAGTTGGTGGAGTTTCTCTACTCGGAGTTGATGGCGTTTCTCCAGTTGGAGTTGGTGGAGTTTCTCTACTCGGAGTTGATGGAGTTTCTCTACTTGGAGTTGATGGAGTTTCTCTACTCGCAGTTGGTGGAGTTTCCTGAGTGAGGGTAGGTGGAGTCTCTCTATTTTCAGCTTCCGAAACTGGTGGATTTGATGGAATACCTGTTGGTAGAGCCGTTCCCCTTCCCAGTTTAATTTCTTGACGGCGGTTCCAAGGTAGATTATTAACTGGAACTGTTGAGGTCGGTGTCGATGTGGCTGTAGGTGTAGATTTCGGTATAGGGGTTGGTGTCGATGTTGGCGTCGGCGTGGGTTTCGGTGTGGCTGTAGTCGTAGTTGTAGATGTCGGCGTAGAAACTCTCTGTTGCCTAAAGGGTTGACTACTAGGTTTAGAGGCGTAAATTTGGCTTTTTGGCTGGAGATTATCAGCAGAATTTATTGCGCCCAAATCCTGATCTTTGGGCGTAGTTCGTACTATTTGTGGTAAACGTGCTGGTACAGACTTTTTAGTTGAGGATACTGGCTTTGGTGAAACTTTTCTAGCTGTCGATTTTTTTGTAGGAGCAATGTCTATCAATTCAATGGGAACAGCAGATTGACTTTGCTGAGGAAACCAGAGACTAAATGCATTAGATGAGCGCATCAGCCAGAAAGCCAGCAAGTGCAGACAGACTGAACCTATAACGACAGAAATCCATAAACCTGGTGGATCAGTGTGTCGCCTCCAGACTTTGGCTGGAATTGGAGTTTTATCTGCAATTGATGGTGTCATATTATATAAACTGGATATGATTAGGCACTCTTACTCATTGGTAATGCTTTAAAATACCAGTCTAAATTTTAGCGATTAACAATTAGCTCTGGTGTAACAGCGAAAGTCAAAACTGTTTCATCTACTCCTTTAAGTTCTAGCGGACTACCTTTAGTAATTTCTCCTTCTTGCAAATAATCTGCCACAGCAGCAGAAACTAGGATAGTACCGGGAACAGCAGCAGCTTGCAACCTTGCAGCAATATTCACACTTGGCCCAATGGCAGTATAATCGGCACGTTCAGCGCTACCAAACATCCCCACAACAGCAGTACCTTGGTGGATACCGCACCGGAACTGGACGCTAGTAAGTTTGTCCCCATCGAATACACCTTGGTTTTGCCAGCGCTGGTTCAAGTCAGCTAGTGAGCGGTGCATTGCTCTTGCTGTATTGATGGCACGACGTACTTGTTCATTGGGGGTTAGTTCTTCCGGCGCTCCGTATAAAGCTAAGATAGCATCTCCCATAAATTTATCTACAGTGCCGCCATTGGCAAATACAACCTTGGTCATGGCTTCTAAATATTCATTTAGCAATTCTGCTACTCGCCGCGATCTAAGAGTATTTGCTAACTGTGTAAAACCTACGATGTCACTAAACAAAACTGTAATTAAGCGTGGTTCTGGGCGCAAATCTAACGTTAAATCTCCGGTTGCGGCTTTTTGAACTAATACAGCCGGTAAAAAGCGCTTTAACACCGATTCTGTTAGATAAGTATTTAACTCCACGATTCGCCGTTCATTTTCTTTCAATGCTAAAAGATTCCGAACTTCCGCCAAGAGTTCCCGATCATTGAATGGTTTTGCTAAATAAGCATCTGCCCCATGTTCTGTACCTTCGATGCGGGTTTCTTCGTCAATTTTTGCAGTCAGCAGAATGATTGGTGTTCCTTTCAACTTCTCCTCATGGCGAATCATCTTAATCATCTCAAGTCCGCTCACTAAGGGCATCATTAAGTCAGTCACAATCAAGCTGGGTATAATTTCCTTAGCTACACTATGCCCTTCATAACCATTACGAGCTGTGCGTACATGATAGCCGTTGCGACGGAAAATTTCAGATACATAGGTTCGTAAATCCGGGTTGTCATCTACAACTAAAATTGAGTGCTGAGTTTTAAGCGCTGAGTTTTGAGTATCAATATTAGAGGAGAAATTTATTGTAATATCTTCAATATTGTCTATTGTTGAGTCTACCAGTTCTAAATCAGCCAATTCTACGCTAGCGCGGCTCGTATTCAGTTCAGTAGGTGTTTCTAGTAATTGCTGTGCGGGTAAATGAGTATTTCCAGGAACAAGCCATAAACTAAAGGTGGTGCCTTCGCCGTAAACTGATTCTACAGTGACTTGGCCACCATGTAATTCTACTAGTTCTTTAACTAAAGCTAAACCCAAACCACTGCCTTCATAAGATCGGTTTGCGGAACCTTCAGCTTGGCGGAAACGCTCAAATAGGTGGGGAATTTGTTCTTTAACAATGCCAATCCCAGTATCTTTTACCTGCAATATGCAACGATCATGTTCAGATTTTAGCCTGACACTGATCGTGCCACCTTCGGGAGTAAACTTCATGGCATTTGACAGGAGGTTGTAAACTACCTTGTCAAATTTCTCCATATCCAAGTACACCGTAGAACATTCATCTAACTGGGTGACAAGGTGCAGTCCTTTTTTCTCACAGTAGGGACGAAAAGACTCAACAATTTGGCTGACAAATTCGACTATATTGCAAGGGCGGAAACTAGGCTGCATTCTCCCCGCGTCTAGACGTTGTAGATCCAAGAGTTGATTTACCAATCGCAGTAAACGGCGGGAGTTACGCAGAGCGATCGCACTTTGGGAGTAAGATAATCCTTCACCAGCCGCCACCGCCGACTCTAAAGGCCCTTGAATCAAGGTGATGGGTGTGCGAAATTCATGGGAGATATTTTGGAAAAATTCGGTTTTTTGTTTGTCTAACTCTAGTAAGCGTTCAGCTTGTTGGCGAGTTTTTTGATACAGGTGTGACTGCTGCACTGCGATCGCTGCTTGAGCTGCTACTGCTTTCGCCAAATCAATATCAGATGACAACCATTGGCGTACTTTTTTACCTTCATGTAAAGTAATACTACCGATACATTTACCGTCAGCCAATAATGGCACAACCATTAGCGATCGCGTTGGCATTTTTAACGGCAAATCAAAACCCTGCACATTTGAGGGAGAATGGCTCACATTACTAATTACTACAGGTTCATGTGTCTGTAGCATTTGTTGGAGGATTGGATTCTCCTGTATAGATGCTTGAGAATAGGGTAATCTCGGTGACAAGAGGTGATTATTCTTACTAGAATTATTGTCTGGGTATGGCAATGCCTGGGTTAAGCTGTCCCTACGCAAATTTTCTGAATGTTGAAAACTGTCATACAAGCCTACACACTCGACAAACTCATCTTCCTCTGTCCACAAGGATAGGACGCAGCCATCAACTTGTAAGGCTTGTCCCAATTGCTGGGTGATCGCCGCAAAAATATCTTGGGGATCTAAGCTAGAGCGAATCGCGCTAGTAATTGTATTAATTAAGGCTTCTCGCTTGGCAAGGGCACGTACTTGTTCGTAAGCATAAGCTTGAGACAAAGCTAAAGCTGCCTGATCCGCCACCATCAACACTAGCTGCACCTCATCCTCCTCCCACAAGCGAGGCAGAGAACACTGATGCAGCGCCAGCACTGCCATCAGTTCTTGTTGGCAGATCAATGGCACCACTAAACTAGAGCAAATGTTAGCGGCAGTAAAAGCTGCCCCACGTTGGCGCAGTTCGGGAGTATTACCGTGAATGCGCTCATCATCGGTTACATCGTGAATCACCTGAACTTCACGGGTTTCCCACACAGTTTGAGCCAAAAGAGGCAGAGGGGTAGAGGGTGAGAGGGGCATAGCAGAAGAATTATTTGCCTGCACCTCTGCTTCTTCAGAAAGAGCCTTCTGATAAATGAATCCTTTATCCGCTAACTGTTCATCTTGGAAGGGACGCAACAGGCAAACATCCACTTCCAACATATGACCCACTGTATCCACAATTGCCTGCAAAATTTGGCGATAGTCTAAAGCACTGCGAATCGTATTTGTGACAGTATTCAGCAGCGATTCTTGCCGAAGTGTGCGGGTAAGTTCGCGGGTGCGAGCTTTGAGAACATTGTGAGTATCCAAAGCTTGGCGTACCACTGCTTTGAGTTCCTCAGTTTCCCACGGTTTAGTGACATATTTAAATACCTTACCAGCGTTGATAGCTTCCACCAGGTCTTCGACATCGGTGTAGCCAGTTAAAATAATCCTGATAATATCTGGATATTGAGTTGCTGTCAGGCTCAAAAATTCTGTACCGCTCATCATCGGCATCCGCTGATCGGAGATGATCACTGAGACTTCTCCCTCTTGAGCCAGCAGATCGAGTGCCGCAGGGCCAGAGTTAGCCCTTAGCACCTTATAGTCGCGATAGAAAGTGCGGTAAAGCAAGTCAAGGTTGTCTGGTTCATCATCGACAACCAAAATTTTAGGCTTACTGTTTGCTTGGGGTTTCATGCACCGCTTTCCTGCTGCAACGGCAGTCGGATAAAGAATAATCTGATCAGGTAAGAATTTTTCTGAGTCAGGTAAGAGCAGAGCATTTCGACCACTAAGGCTCTTTGGCTACATGACTGCTGAGTGTAGGAGCGTTTACTCACAGTAATTCGTCTCAATGGCTTATGCCTATTACCGTTTGCTTTGGTGCAGTGTAATTGCTTTCATTGTCAGTTTTAGGGTTACAGAGCCGATGCTTGCTTGCCAAATTTAACTTCACCTCCTGTAAGCAATGTCTGATAGTACATACAGCGCTCATAGCTAGCTGAAAAATCCAGATGAAGCTGCATATTAAGTTTTCCCTCCGCAACAGTTGTACTAACACTTGCAGGTAAATTTTATTTATGGTAGTCATGGTAGAGTCAGAAATATTAAAACAATAAGATTTAAAGCCAAAGTATACTATTAGACAAATACCTCTTTCTAATTTAGCAATCAGAACTATCATTAAGACAAGTGTAGAGTTAAGAAATTAGGGATTAGGAATCTTGCAGATTGTTCCCTAGCACTTATAGACCCTGTTACTATGACCTAGTATTACAGTCCTGTTACTGTAGCGGTAATTGCATAAACAAGTTCAGTACTGCAATCAAAGGTGGTTTGTAACTAGAGTTTCTTGGTAATGTACTTACTTAACAATTTTGTAGGTAATGCCTACGGACAGGTTATGCT
Organism: Nostoc sp. FACHB-888; assembly: GCF_014696655.1. Classification (NCBI taxonomy): domain Bacteria; kingdom Bacillati; phylum Cyanobacteriota; class Cyanophyceae; order Nostocales; family Nostocaceae; genus Nostoc; species Nostoc sp. FACHB-888. Next base: position 40,572 of record NZ_JACJQM010000020.1, read on the forward strand.
ATTTATTTACCCATTCACCTAAACCTGTAAGACTTTGCAGATGTTTTTCTGATAAAGATACTGATATCGTCGTTACCTAAACCAAGCGATACACCTGAACCTACTGAATTTAAGATTGTAGTTTGATGAAGCTGTCACTCCTAAGACCTTTTCAAAAATGCCGACTATAAAGCTCCAGAATAAAGTGTAAAACTTTGTATGCTCTACAAGGAAAAGCGAATTACCAATCTTAGGTCAGTTCAATCCCTAGGGCAAATGTAAATTTTTTCTTCAGTTTAAATGGTGTCTGAGAATATTTAAAAAATTTCCGTTGAATAAAATCAATACTAAACTAGCCTTGAAATATCGGTTTTTTCATTCATACCAGCAAAAGCCAATCGATCCAGCTTGCTGCCAATTTCAAATTCGTACAGCTACACCTGCTGATTTGATTGGTATTTCTCAAATTATTGCTGAAAGTTTTCACTCCCAACAAGGTATATGGGGATGGGCTTTTCCATTACTACGTTTGGGTATTTATGAAGACTTAAGGCATCGGATGGCATCACCTCCGTCACGTCATATTTGTTTAGTTGCCTTTGAAGCTACTAGTGGTACGGCTAATAACTTAGTGGGAAGTGTAGAACTGGGTGTACGTTACAGTGATTCCTGGAGCCAGGTTGGTATGGCTTTTCCTTACTTATCCAATTTAGCTGTTCACCCACAATACCGTAGACATGGTGTAGCTTCAGGTTTACTGACTAGCTGTGAAAAAGTTGCTCGTGAGTGGGGATTTCAAGATTTATATCTCCACGTTTTAGAAAATAACCATCAAGCAAGGCAACTTTACTTCAAGCTGGGATATCGGGTGCATAAAGTTGAATCTAATTGGAATAAATTTTTCCTAAGACGCTCAAGCCAAATGTTATTGCACAAGCATCTAAGTGCTGATTCCACTATTTGAGTTGTATTTTGGTATTTATATTTAATATTGTAATTACTTTAGAGACGATCTATGACCAATATGGACAACCAAAGTACAAACTAACCTAACAAAAACTCAGCTATAGCGGTTCCTGTGCGGGTAAGGTAACTTTTTCAAGCTGTTGATTTTGTTAGAAAATATTAGGCGTACCTTAATTGCTTAGGAAACACTATAATATAAGCTAAATGTACCCAAATAGTTATATAAATCTAAGTTCCGATAATTATCTTTAAAATATTTTTTTGGAACTTTTACGGATATTGTTATTTGGCATATTAATAAAACTATAACTCTCAAAAACTTATCTTAAATGGTTAAATATTATTAAATTCTGTATTTTTATATTTGTAATTAAGTAAAAAATCTTAGAGTATTTTATATATCTAAATAAATAAATTATAATGAAAATAGCTAGTAAAATTGTCATTAAAAAATTAGCGATAGCTCATAAGAACTTTTTAATTAAGATATTCATCTTTATAAAAACTTTAAGAAAACACTCTCGAAATTGGAAGACAAATCTAGCTATATCTCATAAAATATGATTACTCAATTACTAAACAATGCCTATTTATTACTATCTTAGTAAAATTGGCCAAATGATTCTTGATAATATAAAGAATTCAAAAACCTGATTTGACATAACAGCTAGTTCTGTTTTGAAGTGCATATTACTACCAAAATCGTTGAAAGTTTAAAAAACATGGATAGCGAACAGCATCGGCGCTATCAAACCTCTATGGTATCAACCTATTACCCTGAAACTACTTTCCTTGACTCTCTTGTCATGCCAGATGGAACTGAGCAATCGCAAGGCTCGGATATCCTTACACGTTTACACAGTGGAGAAGTTTTCATCGTTAATAGTCGTAGACGAAATGGATTAATCCTCTTTAAACGCTACCATGCAGAGTTTGCTGGGCCTGGGGCTGCTGTAGGTGGAGATTACGATTGTGATTGCCAAAGGGCACTGCCCATAGGTAATCTGTCTTTATTAACTCCCGAATCTAATGAAGAACGCCAGAAGGCTTACTTAATTAGGCGACAGTGGATTCGATTGATCAAACAAATTACAGAAAATCCTGTGGCTGGGCAGCGAGTTCAGAAAATTCTCGATCAATTTGAACAATACTTTCCACCACAAATAGTGGCTCTTTTGCCGGATGCTGCTTTTGCTCTTTTAGTAGGTGTGCTGCCACAAACAGTAGGAGTAGTACGCCGTTTGGGCAGTGAGATGGACAGTCGATTTAATTACTGAGTAAATTACTAAAATTCCAAATTTGCCAAAACAGCTTTTACTCGATTAATGGTGCGGGCGTTTTCCTCTATTGTTCCTACAGTAATTCGTAATCCTCCGCTAATGTGTCGCACAAGGGTGCCAAGTGTTCTAAGTTTCTGGTGGAAAGTTTTTAACGCAGCATCTTGTGAATCAAAGCTATTTGGTTTAAGACGCAGGTAAATAAAATTAGCAGTGCTTGCGGTAACTTGTAGTTCTGGTTGCTGAGATAAAATTTCGATGAGTTTGGCTCTTTCACTCAGGGTTTGGGGAATCGACTCCAGCAAGAGTGTGCGGTTTTGTAAAGCAACTAATGCTGCTGCTATGGAAAAGCTGGGGAGATTATAGGGTAAGCGAACTTTTTCTAAAATGGCGATCGCTTCGGGATGAGCTACGCAATAGCCAACACGGACAGATGCCAATCGAAAGGCTTTAGAAAAAGTGCGTAATATCACCCAATTGGGGCGTTGTGCTAATTCACCTACTAAGGTAGTTTGACTGAATTCAAAGTAAGCTTCATCAATTACTACCAAAATATGCTCACTCAAACTTCTTAACCATGCCAACTCTGCCGTAGTTAAGCTATTGCCAGTGGGAGAATTGGGATGCACTACGAAAACTACGCGAATGGGGGGATTTTGAGTTTGTTCGATCGCAGCCTGGGCGGCTTTTAAGTCAATTTCAAAATTTGTTTCATTTCTACCCACTGCGACTACAGAAATGCCCAAAGTTTGTGCCAAAATTCCGTACATAGAGAAAGTGGGATTGGCAATTAGAATTGAACCTTCTCCTCCTAGACAGGTGGCGATTAATAAAGAACGGATTAGTTCATCTGAACCATTTCCAACAGAAATATTGGCAGCAGTATTGGATAGTGAGATGGCAGATGATTCATTGACGTATTGGGCGATCGCATCTTTAAGTGTCTCATGTCCATCATCAGGATAACGATTTGTTTCAATTACTTGCTGATACGTCCACGCCAGCTTCTCTTTTAACTCAGGTGGTAAATCATAGGGGCTTTCATTTGTATCTAGCCGATCAAATTGCGCTGGGACAGATTCGGCTGTATCGCTGCTGGGGTGAGGTTTGTATGGGGTAAATTGGGTTAAATCTGACCGGATAAATGGAAGCATAATTTTAGTCATTAGTCATTGGTCATTAGTCATTGGTAATTGGTAATTGGTAATTGGTCATTACTAACTAAAAAAATGACTAAAAATATTAGTTATGTGATTTAATATTTTACAACTTCAAGGTAATTGGCAAAAGAGGCGAATTGCCTGCCAAATTTCTTCCATAACATTACCTAAACCGTGATCGCTATTAAGTTCGACTAACTCCACCCAAGGACGCGAATACCCAAAGTTACGGCTGGCTTCGATAGGAATAACTTCATCCTTTTTCCCATGCAAAATCAGAGTGGGGATAGGACGTTGCAAAAACTCCTCTTGGTATTGGGCAGCATCTGTAACGAAATTGTAACTTAAGGGAAGCTTTTGCTCCTTCCCATAGTGGTAGACCATGATATATTTTTCTTGCTGCCACCGTTGTACTTCTTCATCGCCTAGCTTGGGCAACCAATGGGATAAAAATCCAAAAGCTGGTGCTAACAGCACCAACTTTTGTACTTGTAAATTTTGCTGTCCCAAGTGGGCAGCGGTTAAGCCGCCTAAACTTGAGCCAATGAGTGTTACTGGCGTAGAATTATTACTGAATTCTGCGGTAACTTGAGTAATTTGACGAGTGATTGTCAACTGGGAAAAATCGCCAGCATTTAGATCGGGAATTTTTAGCTTTGTTTGAATTTGAGCAAAGCGATCGCCAATATCCCGCGCTTTGACAGAATTAGGACTGGAGGCGAAGCCGTGCAAGTAGATATACTGGGTGGGCATCAAAGTATTCTCGTTAAGGTCGTCATTTGTCAATTGTGATTTCAAAAGACAAATGACAAATGACCTAGTTATCGCATTGTGACAAATTCTTCGGCTGCGGAGGGATGGATACCAACAGTAGCATCAAAGTCTTTTTTAGTTGCGCCCATCTTCACAGCGATCGCTACACCTTGAATGATTTCAGCTGCGTTATCACCCACCATGTGAGCGCCCAGCACTTTGTCAGTGTTGCTATCAACCACCAACTTCATCATTGTCTTTTCTTGCTTACCAGTCAAACTATGGTACATGGGGCGAAAGCGAGTGCGAAAAATTTTGACCGCATCACCGAGTTTTTCCCGTGCTTCGGCTTCTGTCCAGCCTACTGTAGCGGCTTCTGGAGTAGAAAATATGGCTGTTGGAACAGTTTCGTGACTGAATTCGCGGCGGTTATTGCCGAATTCACTATCTGCAAAGGCTCGTCCCTCGCCAATGGCTACGGGAGTTAAATTGATTCGGTCAGTGACATCGCCAACGGCAAAGATATTCGATTGATTAGTTTGACTATATTCATTGACGGCGATCGCATTTGTGGTACTGTATCCTGGTCCTTCTATAGAACTATCAACAACATCAATCCCAGCGTTTTCTAAACCTAGTCCATCTACATTGGGAGTTCGACCAGTTGCTACTAAAAACACATCGGCAATAACTGGTTCTTGGTCTTCCCCTGATAAAGTCAGTTTAAAACCTTCCGACCCGCGTTCAATTGTTTTTACCACATTATTCTTAATCAGTCGAATTCCGTGGTTCGTCATCCCCTCTTCAATTTCTGTACGGATGTCCTCATCAAACCCCTTCAAAATCTTTTCACCTCTAGTAATTTGCGTCACCTCAGAACCCAAGCCACGCATGATACAAGCAAATTCTGTGCCAATATAACCAGCGCCAAGAATGACAATGTGTTTTGGTTGTTCTTTTAGATGAAAGATTTCGTTAGAGGTAATGCCATATTCCATCCCTGGTAAATCTGGTTTGATGGGACGCCCACCAACAGCAATTAAAATTTTATCTGCTGTAACTTTACGTCCATCCACTTCTATTGTATGCGGGTCTACCAATGCGGCGCGACCAGAAATTAGTTCTACTCCGGCTTTTTCTAAAAAGCTGATGTGTAGTTGCGACAGTCGCCGAACTTCCTTATCTATAGATGTAATGAAATGTTCCCAGTCCAACTCAGCATTACCCACTTTCCAGCCATAGCCTGCGGCATCACTAAAGAGTGCAGGGAAATGAGAGGCGTAGACCATGAATTTTTTAGGCACACAACCGCGAATTACACAAGTACCGCCAACTAAATCATTTTCTGCGATCGCTACTTTTGCCCCATAGCTAGCCGCCCGTTTGGAAGCCGCCAAACCTCCAGAACCGGCACCAATTACAAACAGGTCGTAATCAAAAGTCATAAATTTATGTTCTCTCTAGCAATAAGTTAGTTCCTGGGAACTTACACACAGAATGTCATTGAACTCTATACAAGGATATCCGGTGAAGCCTGTGTAAGTCCTATCCTTGATTTAATCTAGCGTTAGCCGATGTTCTCTAGTCGTAGGGAATATCACTTTTTGCTGTGGTTGCTGTAGAGGCGGTAATAGCTCTCGACAATATTTGTTTAAACAGGATTTGCAAACTCTAGCCAATGAGTTGGGGATTGAAATTCGCATTGCCCACTATCCCCCCTACACCTCCAACCAAATACAACCCAATTGAGCATCGTCTATTTCCTCATGTTCCCCGTGCTAATCTAAGGCGTGATTTTCGATTCGGTCGAGATTGCCAAAAACGAAGACGCAAAAAGGTCTTATATCATGTCCGGTTAACTAGTTATGATTCCAACATCTGTGCAAAAACCGGAAAGTCCTTTTTCCCCCTGATCTCTGCGGCCTTCATGATAAGTCTTTAAGCGGACATGATATTACGGTGTTTGCCACTGTTTTGGAGAAGGCCTATAAAATGGGTCTTAAAATTACAGAGATTTAAAGCAAACGATGGAATTGTCTTTGATGATTATGTGCCGCGATGGAATTACACTGCCAAGCCAAAGATGTCATAATTTTGGATTTTATTTAATCCACATTCCTTACATAAAATTATGACAAAATGAACCACGTTCGGTGTTTGCAGAGCATTTTGTACCCCCATTAGCAGTTTATGTGCTTGGAGAGGCAGTTGGAGTTACAGGTGTTGGGTCAATCGGGGTTACGGGTGCTGGGTCAGTTGGGGTTACAGGTGCTGGGTCAGTTGGAGTTACAGGTGCTGGGTCAGTTGGAGTTACAGGTGCTGGGTCAGTTGGAGTTACAGGTGCTGGGTCAGTTGGGGTTACAGGTGCTGGGTCAGTTGGGGTTACAGGTGCTGGGTCAGTTGGGGTTACAGGTGCTGGGTCAGTTGGGGTTACAGGTGCTGGGTCAGTTGGAGTTACAGGTGCTGGGTCAGTTGGAGTTACAGGTGCTGGGTCAGTTGGGGTGACTGGTAATTTCTCTGTTGGGGTTACAGGTGCTGGGTCAGTTGGGGTGACTGGTAATTTCTCTGTTGGGGTTACAGGCGCTGGGTCAGTTGGGGTGACTGGTAATTTCTCTGTTGGGGTTACAGGTGCTGGGTCAGTTGGGGTGACTGGTAATTTCTCTGTTGGGGTTACAGGTGCTGGGTCAGTTGGGGTTACGGGTGTTGTCTTAGTTGAGGTGGCTGGTGATGTGTTATTTTGTGAATTTTTATTTGTCGGATTTTTCGTTGAGGAGTTTTGAGGTGTTGTTAGGGTTTCATTACTACTAGGCGAATTTGAAGGGCTAGGAGTTAGCTGCACAAAAGAGGGGTTTTCAATTACTCCTTCGCCTTTTATCGGTGGCTGTGCTTCTAAAGCCGCAGCAGTTTCGGCTTGAACACTGGTGATTGCAGGATCAGGTGTAGGCACAGGACTTTGTCTGTTCAAATCAAGTTCCCGAACCAATTGGCTCGTTTCATAAAAATTTCTCAGATCAAAATCATATAATCTTTGAAATTTTCCTTTAATTATAATTACCATTTGTCCTGCTTCCAGGACTTGAGTTTCAGAAGCTTCTTTATTAGAAACTTCAATACCACTATTTGTCAGTGCGCCCACAATCGTGGTGTCTGTTTTTTGGTCGTAGCGTACAAATAATGCTGAACCACGAATTGCTGCTGCTGCATTTGGTGTTTGTATGCGTGTTCGCCCTCTTCCTGGTGGGATGAGTAGCAACACAGTTCCATTTGACAGTTTAAAGTCACGAGTCTTCGGCAAAAATTGAAATAACGCCTGTTCTCCAACTCGTGCCAAAGAGCCATCATTGAAACGCAAATCTGCTAGGGAAGCTCGACCAGTTGACAACCCGTCTCCAGGAGCCATTGCATCTAATTTGCGTGCAGGACGTTTCTTCAGTTTATCTTTGGGTATTAGTTGTACCATGTTGCGGAGATCCTGAATCTCTGCTCGCGTTAGAGGAGTTATGGCACTTACTCGATTTGGCCAAGGCAGTACTATAACTCCCCATAAACCAATAACTAATACTGGAAACGATTTATAAAGCATATTTTGATTATTTCTGAGCTTTCACTAATATGAAAAAGATAGAATATTTAAGCTAATGTTAATTGTTCCAGAAGTTTTTTGAAGCAAATTTAGTTGGAATTTCAGTTTACATTTAATACATAAAATAGATAACAAATCAACTATATGGCTCATATTTGATTTTTGAAACAACTCAGTATATATATATTCCCTTTTTTCCTATTTACTGCTCCTTCGCTACGCAATTATTTTCAGGAATCAAATCGGATTCCTATATGTATTTAGTTTATTTAAGTTTTTATGCTGAAACTGACATTATGTGCAATTAACCCTGTGGCAGATTTAAAACTTAGTATTGGATATAAAAAATTAAATAAGGAGTACCTTACATATAATCCTTTCTAATCATATCAGCCACAGGGTCATCAGTTATGCAAGACGATATGTTGCTAGGGGTTCGCTATGGAATTACTCAATGGCTATATTTCACTAAATTTTAGGATAAATGCTGCCGGGGCATTTCAGCTTTGCAAAACAATCTGAGAAAAAATCCGAAAAGCAGCAGTTTTAATTTGTAGTTTCAGTATATACCTACAAAGCTAAAATAGATGTACTCAATTGTATATTCTGAATCGGAACTTCTGATGCAACTTGTGGGTCTACATTTGCCAAATGCGATCAATGCGATCTAACCAGATGCGACTCAAAAACTGGAAAAATTTGTTTTTTTGTATTTTGTTAGCATCCAGTGGTGGAAGCTGGTGTTGCATTAGAGTAGATGCAACAGAATCTGCAACTATAGATATCTGGCATCCTAAAAATTTAGCAAGCACACAGGTAACTTATCGGAAGCGATGTCAGAATTTGGAGCGAGAGGTAATTAACTCTTTGTGCAAGGATTCCGGTGAGTTGCATACTTTAAACTCTCAGATGCCGTTGAATCTGACACAGCAAACACCAGGTCAAACTGAAGAACCTGAAAATACTCAAAAGCAAAATGATTCTCCACAGTTAGAATTGCAGCCAAGTAATTTGCCTATATCTCCTTCAGACTCGAAAGAGCAACTATTAGAGGCACCTGAGATAAATTATTCCCAAAGGCTAGAGAGGCTAATACAACTGCTACGATCCCCAAAACTATCCCCTGAGTCTGATAGCGATCGCGAATTAGGGTTGCGCGTGCGGTTACGACCCCTAGAACAGCAGCTACCACCGATAGAACAACCCATAATACCTAAGTTTAAACCCATAGGCTATCTACAAGGCCGTGTAGGTTACTTCCAGACGACTAATATTTTTTCATCAAATGATAGGCCCATAGAAGATGGTTTAATTATTTCTGGACTAACACTAGCCTCTGCATATTTCCCTTTGGGGCCTAAGACTTTTTTAAACGGCTCAATTGATGGCAATCTCATTCGTTATATAAATCAGTCACAATACCACTATAACCAGGTAAGATTTAACCTCAGTATTTACCAGCATATATCTCAGCGAATGTTCGGCGAAGTGAGTTGGAGCAATCAACAGTTATTTTATGCCAATAATAGCGATCGCCCGGATAACTTCAAAGCAGGCGATCGCTTGTTAAATGAGAACTCCCTGCAATTGTCTCTGGGACGGCGAGATCCCTTAACTCCCAAATTAACGCTAGATAGCTTCTACGAATTGAGTGTAAATTTTGCTGATCCCCTAAGTCGTAATCGGATAATCAATACCTTTTGGGTGTCTCTGAACTACTACTTGCAAAAGCCTCTCCAGGTTGGTATTAACTATCAGGGCAACTTCTCGGACTTTACACAGCGCGATCGAGAAGACCAATTTCATCGACTATTCGGACATTTAAATTACCGAATATCTGATACCAGTAATTTGAATGTACAGGCTGGAAGAAGTTTAGGTAGTTCAACTGCTGAAAATATTGATTTTGATGGCTGGTTCTTCAGTATTAATTACAGTTTACAATTAGGTCAGTTTTGAATTTGTCATTAGTCATTTGTTAAAAACCCATGACTAATGACTATAAATAAGAAATCCAATCACTCCAACTGCCAGCATAAAGTTTACCCTTACTAATGCCAGCTAATTCTAAAGAAAGCAAATTTACGCAAGCAGTAACGCCAGAACCGCAATAAACCAAGATTTCTGCGGCTGTTTCTACTTGTTCCCATCGACGGCGTTGTTCCTCTTCAGGGAGTAGGTAGCCGGAAGAGTCTGTAACTTCTTGCCAAGGATAGTTGATTGCACCAGGAATATGTCCGGCAATTTTATCAATTGGTTCTCGTTCACCTCGGTAGCGATCGCTTTCTCTTGAATCTACCAATACTACCTCGTGGCTATCTTTTCGGCTTTTCACTGCTGTAATATCTACCACCTTTTCTGTTTGCACTTGAGCTACAAACGTACCCATTCGGGGTTGAGGAACGACATCCGTAACAGGGTACCCAGCTTTTTGCCATCCAGCCAAGCCTCCATCCAGTACCGCGACTTGCTCATGTCCTAGATAGCGCAAAAGCCACCATAGACGAGCTGCAAAGGCAAAACGCGAATCATCATAAGCTACAACTAAAGTTTTTTGGTAATTTACCCCAATGGCTGCAAATTTTTTAGCGATATCATTAGGGTTAGGTAAAGGATGTCTCCCACCATGCTTACCCACTGGACTCGAAAGATCCTGATTTAAATCTAGGTAATATGACCCTTTAATATGGCTTGTTTGGTACTGTTGTTGTCCTAGTTCTGGATCGGCTAAAGAAAAGCGACAATCAACAATCACGACTTGCGGATCTTCTAGATGTTCAAATAGCCAAGCTGGCGAAACAACAAATTGGGAATTGGACATGGGGCATTAGCTATTATTTAGTTTTATTTATAAAATGTCAGACTTAGAGAATTTTACACCTAAGCAAACAGCAGATGATTCCTTCACTTTTGTCTCTCAGGAGTTTGGTGAATCCTTTCATAGCCATTATGGAGCTAGGCAGGAGAGTTTTTTTAAGTTTGTGGAACCTACTCAATTGGCTACAGCAGCGCAAAAACCTGTTGTGCGGCTGTTGGATGTTTGTTATGGTCTAGGATATAACACAGCTGCTGCTTTGCAGACAATTTGGGCAGTGAATCCCGACTGTTATGTTGAAGTAATTGGTTTAGAACTGAATCCAGGGGTTCCACAAGCTGCGATCGCTCATCACTTGTTCGACAATTGGAACTTTAACTATATTGAAATTTTCTCCCAGCTAGCTTTTGAACATCAAGTACAAACACCTTGTCTAAAAGCAAAGCTACTAATTGGCGATGCTAGAAATACGATTGCGCTAGTACATCAGTCGGATTTCTGTGCAGATGCAATTTTCCTCGATCCCTTTTCACCGCCTCAATGTCCTCAATTATGGACTGTTGAATTTATTAAACAAGTATCATTCTGTTTACATCAAGATGGTTTATTAGCCACCTATTCTTGTGCTGCTGCTATACGCACAGCACTTTTGTCTGCTGGTTTAGTAATTGGTTCTACCCTACCTGTAGGAAGGCGATCGCCTGGTACTGTGGCAGCACATTCTGCGAGTGCTGAGTTGAAAGACCACTCAGTACGGGCTAAATACCGCGCTAACAGCAATCAGCACCTACCGTTCACTCCCCTCTCGCAAGTCGAAAAAGAACACTTGTTAACCCGTGCTGCCATTCCTTATCGCGATCCTGGATTAAGCGATTCAATCGAAGTTATAGTGATGCGGCGACAACAAGAGCAACAAGTCTCTTCACTCGAACCTACCTCCCGTTGGCGAAAAAGGTGGCTGTTGGGAACACAAGGTAGGGATTTTATGGGAAGTAGTTTTTAATTATATCGATTACCTGTGAGGTTACTCCTGAACAAGTTGCTTAAGCCACAAGTCTGATTAAGCTTGATTTTGTGCAGTTTCACAAAGAATTGCTATTAGGCCGCGATACCTTCTCTACGAGAGGCTACGCCAATGGTAAGCTTCTCGTAGAGACGCTGCGCGAACGTTAACGCAACGACAAACTAGTACAGCACCGCGTAAATAAGCAGACTATTGAAAAACCCTAAACAGTTTATTTCATAATACTTTTGACTTCCGCCTTGCGGTACTAGTTTCTCCCTCCTTAATTTCAGAGAAATTATCCATATTCCCCAAAAAGTTTGATTTCCTTCTTAGATACTCAAGTAACAAGTTTTTTTGATGTAAATGAATAAGAACTATGACTAGTATATAATTTTACATACTGGTTGGCAGTGTTTAGATATTACAATAACTGAGTAAGTAAAAATATGTACGCTTAATGATTACCATAAATGCTTTGAAATAAAAACCCTATAGTTTGATATAAAGCAAGCGATTTTAGCAATTTATGGCACTAATGTGGAAAAAACCTCAGTAAAAACCCTGATTTAACATTTGTGCAAATTTATCATACTGGAATTAGAAGCAAAAAATTTGACAACAAGATATTCCTTGTTCGTAAGATAAAAGATACACGCTGCGAAAAACTTAGTTTGGCAGCTTGACATCATGCATAATCCCTATTGAAACTCTGGCTCAGATACAGTTGAATATTAAATTTGTTTTTGAAATCTTACACTGTTAACTTGTGCAAAAACTTGGAGTCCCTTTGTGATTCAATGGAAATCCAACCATACAGGCTTTACAGAACAAATTGTTAGTGGGTCAAACCCCATTAACACAGTGAAGAGTATCGGTTCAAATCGTGCTGTAGGGTCGCAAAATAATGCGGAGGCTTATTCTTTAAGCTTATCTCAAGAAGACCTTATGGTTAAAGATAACCAAGCAGTGTCTTCTTGGATAAAAGTTGATGTTAATTGTGGTGATGATTCATTGGTTTCTAGAACACTACAAGCCAAAGGTTCTAAAGTGAATGGGTTTGATTTAGATCCGCCGAAGGTTTTAGTAGTTGACGATCATGCCGCCAGTCGCATGACTGCTGTTGCGCTGTTGGGGGTGGAAGGATACGAAGTGATTGAGGCGGATAGTGGTTCCACTGTTATAGGATTGGTAACTCAAAAACAACCAGATTTGATTTTGCTGGATGTGATGATGCCAGGGATGGATGGATTTCAAGTATGCCAATTGCTCAAGCAGGATGAGCAGACTAGGCTAATCCCAGTGATTTTTATAACGGCCTTAAATGACAGGCGATCGCGTATTCGAGGAATTGAAGTTGGCGCAGATGATTTTCTCACCAAACCCTTTGATCGTGTGGAGCTGGCAGCGCGTGTAAAGTCCTTAGTGCGGCAGAAGCGTCTGAACGAAGATTTAGACCATGCTGAACAAGTACTATTTTCCATTGCCATGTCGATTGAAAGTCGTGATCCCAATACAGGCAACCATTGTGAACGCTTGGTAAAACTGGGACAAGTTTTTGGTGAATACCTCAACCTCTCACGCTACCAAATTCGAGATTTGAGGTGGGGTGGTTATCTCCACGATATTGGTAAGGTGGGTATTCCCGATGCAGTGCTGCTGAAAAAAGGTAAACTCACCCCCGAAGATTGGAAAATCATGCAGCAGCATGTTTTGATTGGAGAAAAAATTTGCCAACCACTACGGAGTATGCGGGGTGTAATTCCTATTATTCGCCATCACCACGAACGCTGGGATGGCTCAGGTTACCCAGATGGACTCAAGGAAGATGAGATTCCTTACCTGGCGCAAGTATTCCAGCTAATTGATATTTACGATGCCTTGACTAGCGAACGACCTTATAAAAGAGCTTTTACTTCAGCAGAAGCACTTTCAGTAATGCAAGAAGAAGCTGATTCCGGTTGGCGTAATCCCAAATTAATGCAGCAGTTTGCGGAGTTTATTGTATATTTCACTCTTCTATGATTAGCTGGTATAGATTTGAGCCTACATTTTCAAAGTACCAACAGCATTAATCATAATTTCACTGATAGCTGATAGCTAATTATGGTAGTTGTAGCAATTCTAGCGGCGGGACGCGGCACACGGATGAAATCACGCTTACCCAAGGTTTTACATTCTTTGGGTGGGCGATCGCTAGTCGAGAGAGTTCTCGAAAGTGTAGAACCACTTTTCCCCTCACGGCGAATCATGATTGTAGGGTATCAGTCCGAGGAAGTGCAAGCCGCCATGCATTCAATTCCCAGCTTGGAGTTTGTCGAACAGACTGTGCAACTAGGGACAGGTCATGCCATCCAGCAATTACTTCCTCACTTGGAAGACTACACAGGTGATTTGCTGATACTTAACGGCGATTTACCGTTGATACGTAGTGAAACTCTTCAGCAGATGTTACAAACTCACACCCGAAATAAAAACGCTGCCACTATTCTCACCTCGCACCTACCCGACCCCACAGGCTACGGGCGAGTTTTTTGTAACGATGAAAATATTGTGCAGCAAATGGTCGAACACAAAGATTGTACTGCTGCTCAAAGAGAAAATCACCGGATTAACGCTGGAGTTTACTGCTTCCGTTGGCCAGATTTGGCAAAGGTGCTTCCCCACATACAAGCAAACAATGCTCAAAAAGAATACTATCTCACTGATGCTGTAACTCAAGCGGGAAAAGTTATGGCAGTAGATGTGGAAGACTACCAAGAAATTCTCGGCATCAACGATCGCCTGCAACTAGCCACAGCTTACGAGATTTTGCAAAGGCGAGTTAAGGAAAAATGGATGCTGGCGGGTGTCACCCTCATCGATCCCACAAGCATCACCATTGATGAAACTGTAGAGTTACAACCGGATGTAATTATTGAACCCCAAACTCATCTGCGGGGAAATACACTGATTCAATCAAGTTGTCACATTGGGCCGGGAAGTTTAATTGAAAATAGCCAGTTGGCTGAAAATGTCACGGTGCAATATTCAGTGGTAATAAATAGTACTGTGCAGGCGGGAAGCCGAATTGGTCCTTATACTCATTTGCGCGGTCAGGTACAAGTGGGTGCTGGTTGCCGTGTCGGGAATTTTGTGGAATTGAAAAATACGCAATTAGGCGATCGCACAAATGCTGCACATTTGTCGTATATAGGCGATACCGTTGTCGGCAATCAGGTGAATATTGGTGCTGGCACAATTACTGCCAATTATGACGGCGTGAAGAAACACCGTACAAAAATAGGCGATCGCACAAAAACCGGCGCCAATAGCGTTTTAGTGGCTCCAATCACCTTGGGAGATGATGTCTATATTGCAGCTGGTTCCACTGTAACAGAAGATGTGCCTGATGATTCTCTGGTAATTGCCCGTAGTCGTCAGGTGGTAAAACCAGCTTGGCGCAAGAAAAGCCAATAAACAAGCGCCGCAAATCTGGTGGTTATTACTTGAATCAGGCAGAATTAATCGATATTCTGCAACAAGGATATCAAGTGGCACTGAAAAGAGCGGCGCTAGAATTTATTCAACAATAGCCAATCAATTCATTATCATTCCATTCCAAAGTGTCACCAATTTTTTCGCCGTCATGGTAGGCGGCGAGTAAGATTTCGCTGGTTTTTCCCCAAGCGATCGCTCCACTGACATCTAAAGCGATCGCTCCCAAATCCCGTTTGTTCTGGTGCGCTTCTCCAAAGGATCGGTGCATGGCCTCCTTCAGGGACATCCCATCAGTTACACGTACTACAATCCGGGGAGCTAGACACTCATCAATGATATCTTCGCCAATGCCAGTACAGCTAACACCTGCATTACTAGTAGCATAGTTACCTGCTGGCATCGCAGAATCACTTACCCTGCCAATCCGCTCAAAGCCCTTACCACCAGTAGAAGTGCCAGCAGCTAGCCTACCAGATGCATCTAAAGCTACCACACCGATGGTTCCGCGTCCGGCATTGCTGGTTTCTACTAGTTCGGGTTCTGCTACCACGCCAGCCATTGCGCTTTTAAAATTATCTTGGCGCTCTTGTATCCACTCTTGTAACCGCAAATCAGTTAAAGCGTTATAGCTGGGAATTTGCATTTCCCGCGCCAACTCAGCCGAGCCAAAATCTGATAGCACTCGGTCTGGGGAGTTTTGTAAAAATTGTGCCAACTCAATGGGATTTTTCACCCGCGAAATATTAATTACACCACTAAACCGCCCTAATGCGCCATCCATCAAAGAAGCACTCATGCGGATTTGCCCATCAGATTGTAGTACTGAACCAGTACCAGCATTAAAGCGGGGATTATCTTCGAGCATGTGGCAACCATGCACCACCGCCTCTGAAGCAGTTGCTCCGCATAATAGTAGAGAATAGACTTCTTCTATTACTGTATGGAGCGATCGGCGCACCGCTTCCAATCCGCCTTTACCGTGGAGAGAACTACCAGCCCCCCCATGAATAATTAATTTAGGTTGCACGTGTGACTCCATTAATCTCTTGCGCTATTTGCGTCTGTGTTGCGGTTAATTTCATTAGGGATTAGGTATTGGAAAGAATTCATTACCTAGTCCCCAGTCCCTTTAAGTTTTCGCTTCAGAACGGCGACGACGACAACGTTCTGAGCAGTATTTCACATCGTCCCAACAATCTTGCCACTTTTTACGCCATGTGAAAGGACGTTGACATACCGGACAGATTTTTGTAGGCAGGTCAGATTTAGAACGAACACGTCCCATATAAATGCTGTGTATATGAGAATTTGATTTCTGAGAGAGATGGAAAATAATTATAACCAGTTTGCTAAGAATGAAGGATATTTTCGGAAAATAAAAGTTTTGTCATCTACCTTTAGACGTGTTTTTCGCATCTCTCAAACTTCATTGCTTATGACAGTTGCGTAAGTCCTAACTAAGAATCATTACCAACTAACGGTAAAAGTAAACGGCTAACTACCCGATTATCTGGTAATTGATAGAAATTCAACTCTCCTCCTAGTTCCTGCATGAGGTTTTGGCAGATTAGCAGATGTAAACCTGGCGGTTGGTCGAGGTTGGAGGAAGCAAGCACATCTTTGGATGTATTATCATGTAACTCTGTTAATAGCTGTGGTTCGATCGCACCGTTGTATGTAATCGACAGTTCTAGCGATATCTGATGAGCAGCCCCTAACTTTGCAGAAGAATGCTTTGCATCTGAGGGTTTTGACGGATCTAAACGACGGCACCAAATATCAATCCTGCCGCCGCTTTGAGAAGAGTTACAGGCATTGATCAATAATTCATGGATAACTAACTCAATTTTGACAATATCACCTGCGATCGCCATTGCGGATTGAGCGTTGGAGATAGGAATACCTCTGGCGAGTGAAGAGTTCTTTGGCGATTGCTCCTCAATCTGTTGCCCTAAACCATGTACACCAATCCACAGCTTTTGTTGTTTGAGCAAATTTTCAATGCGTTCGAGTGATCGCTTCAGTAAACTGGCTATGGGCATAGTTTCCCAACTCATATGTAGCTGCCAATGCTCAAGTTTGAGCATTCCACTCATAGAGGCAGCTGTATGGTCTAGCTGCCGCAGCAATAGTTGGTAGCGCATCTGAGTGAGTTCATTAGCAGGAATATCCAAATCATGGATTTGTTTAAGGGATAGCGCTGTTATTCTTTGAATTTCCTCTAAACGACGATGTTTGTACCAATTGAGTTGTCGTAATTCTTCTGTTGTAGACTCTAAAAGTCGGGTAATTTGCTTTTCACGACGCCACCAAGCTAATTGAGAAATTAGAGTTGTTGTTGCACTGAGGCTTTGTTCTGACCAGCGACGCTCTTGATAGTCTGCTAACAACACTACACCCGTAGTCTCATAATCAGCATTGGTACGTAATGCCATTACCAAAATTCGACCTTTATCTGGAACACTCAACCATTTTCGAGTTTCGGGGGGTAAATTATCGACCTTCAAAGTTAGGTAACTCTCCGTAGCAAGTGCCCACTGAATTAAAGCTTCAGTCTTGATAGGAATAGATGCATCAGAAAAAATCCCAAATTGACTATTTTCGACCACTCCAGGGATAATTTCTGCCCAACTTTCACCAAGCGGCCAAGATAGCATTACTGCTAGGGGACAGCCTAAAATTGATGCTATTTGTTCGAGTGCTGTACGTTCTAAATGCTTTTTTTCAACTTCGATTTTGCTGTTCTGAGATTGTGTCAAAATGCGTAGGCATTGCTCAAATGCTTGGGAAGATTTTTGCTGCTGAGTAGTGCGGTTATGTAATTGCCACTGACGAACAATTACACCAATCTGTTGACTGACGGCCCAGAGCAGTTCCTTTTCCACAGTTGCCCAAGAACGATGGGTTTCGTGAGTGATGACTAAAAGCGCTCCTGGTATATGACCATGAGTGCATTTACAAACAAGTAGCGATCGCACCCCACTTTCTAACAACAAGGAACGCCAATTAAAAAAGCGTAAATCTTCATCTAAGTTCTCAATTTCTACCGCTTGAGCTGAACGTTGCAAAAGCTGTTCATCTAATTCTTTGAGACTATTAAGAGTAAATGCCAATGGTCGGCGATTATGGGGCTGACTTTGGTAAATAATTTGATAATTATTCTGCTCAGAATCATACTGCAAGAGCAGAAAGCGGGTGGCAGCTAGCCGAGCTAAAACTTTTTTAGCACAGCTGTGTAAAGTTTCCTGAAGGTCATGCTCGCTATAGATACCTTGAGCAACTTGGCCAGTCAGTTGGGCATCCTCTTGAATCTGTTTGATAGTGCTTTCCATGCTTTCATTGGGTGCAACTAGCGAGATTAAGCCAGCAGCACCTTGGACAAAATTTTTGTCTGCCTCCGTCCAGATTCGAGGTTCATTGCTTTCCACCGCCAGAAAACCAAGCAAGTTCTTTTGCCAGATTATCGGAGCCGCCAAGAGCGATCGCACCTTCAGCCGTTGCAGTAATTTTGCCGTAAAATGGCTTTTTAAAGAACTGCGTGCATCACCAATTGAGACAATTTGGTTAACTGTCAAAGCATAATAAAAATCGCTCAACTCCTGTACCGTCATTCCCGCCGCTTGCTGATTACTAGAATTACGATCTATTTTCACAAGCTGATTGCTCATCCGACACCAAAAGTAGCGCCCCTCCCGCTCAAACCAGTAAATATTTGTCCGGTTAGGGGAGACAAATTTATGAGTTGCTTGCACGGCCGCTTCTAGTCTTTGATTCAGGTTAGTGAGGGTACGTAAATTTTCTAGCAACTCTAATAATGGTTCGTCGGTTCGCTTGGTTTGCTTATGCTGCAAATCCATCTCATTTTGATAAAGCACTGCCCCCAATTCGCCTAAAACCATCATCAAACGTGCTTTTGCTTCGCCTGGAAGTAGGTAGCCCCAACGTTCTGAACCCAGTAACAACAAACCCAAGCAACGGTCTTTATAACGGATTGGTAAAATAATTGTTCCTTTAATATGGAATTTTTCTGCCATTTTTCGCCATTCGGCGGCGCGGATTTCAGTTTGCAAATCAGCTACGCCCAAGGGATGCTGTTCAATCACCACTTGCTCTAACAAATCCCCAGGACTGAGAACAACCCTTTGGCGTAAAAAGCTCGTGTCATGATCAGGTGTGGTGCCCCCTTTACCGAATAAGATGTGATTCAGGCGATCGTAAAGAGCAATCCAAATCAGTTTGTAGTCAAACTGTTCTTTAAGATAAGAAATAGTGGTTTCAATCAGAACGTCAACATCTTCTTCTTCTCTGAGGCTCTGGAGGACGCGCCCCAATGAGAGGATCTGCTGTTCGGCGGCTATAGGTTTTTGCGGCTGCCCCATCTGATTTATTGGTTTACATAACTTGTAATATATAAGATGCCCAGAAAAGCACCCTAAGTAATAAGCGATCGCGAATTTTGCCCAGACGAGAATATTAAATCAATGAATTGTAACCATTTATAACTTTATAAAAGCTTTGTTTTAAGTAAATACACTGTAATAAAAGCTGTATCCCTGTTATATAGCTTAAATATATTTAATTTCATAAAAAATAAATTATACGTGATGTTGATTTTTTAAAAAGCTCAATTAGTGATTGATACTTTATGCAACTATGCCTAAGTGGGTAATTTTCTTGAAAAGCTAATGGATATTTATAAATTTGCCATTCGTCCGCTTTTGTTCAATGTGGTAAAAGCCGATTCAGAGTGGTTACACCAGCAGACAATTCGCAGTTTTAGCTGGCTATCGCAAACCCCTGATAGTTGGGCAAACCAACGCTTACAAAAATCCTTGTGTTTGTACGATTCACGTCTAGAACAAAATTTGTTTGGGCTAAACTTCCCAAATCCGGTAGGGTTAGCAGCTGGTTTTGATAAGGATGGAGTAGCTGCTAACATTTGGTCTAACCTGGGTTTTGGCTTTGCGGAATTAGGAACTGTAACTTTTCACGCACAGCCAGGAAATCCGCCTCCCCGTTTGTTTCGCTTGCCGTTGGACAAAGCTGCTCTCAATCGGATGGGCTTTAATAATCTCGGTGCAGCAGCAATGGCAGCACGTTTGACACAAGAAAAGCAGAAGTTAACCCAGTCAATCCCCATAGGGATAAATTTGGGTAAATCGAAAGTAACTCCTCTAGAAGCAGCCGCACAAGATTATCTCGATAGTTTTTGCTTACTCAAGGATTTGGGAGACTATTTTGTTGTTAATGTATCCTCGCCAAATACACCGGGATTGCGATCGCTCCAAGATGCTTCTATGCTCAGTGCCATCTTGAATTTATTACAACAAGAAAATAATACACAAAAACCAATTTTTGTCAAGATAGCGCCAGATTTATCATGGGAAGCGATCGCTGACATCATAACTCTTGCTAAAACCTACCAACTGGCGGGAATTATTGCGACTAACACCACCATCAGCCGTGATGGACTGAAAACCCAGGTGGTTGACCAAACTGGCAAATCACCCCAGGAAGAAGCTGGCGGAATTAGTGGTGAACCATTGCGCGATCGCTCCACTGAGGTAATTCGTTTTATTTGGCAGCAAACCCAAGGACAAATCCCGATTATTGGCGTTGGTGGCATCTTTTCTGCTGAGGATGCTTGGGAAAAAATTACTGCTGGTGCTACCTTGATCCAGGTTTATACAGGCTGGATTTATGAAGGCCCACTGATGGTACGCCAGATTCTAGCAGGTTTACTTTCCAAGCTAGAACAAAGCGGATTAAATTCCATCAACGAAGCTGTAGGTTTACAAACAAAAATTCAAAAATTCTAATTTTGAATTTTGAATTGTTTAACCTTCTTCTTCCACTGGAAAAAACTCCTTAGTTTTTTCCGAGTATGACCAGGCAATACCATCAGGGTCTTTGCTGCGACTCCACTCAGGAAACTCTGGATCGTTTCGCCGTTTATAAACCGTGCTGGAATAGACATTTAGCCGTTTGGCAAGTTCAGATTGAATCAGAGAGCCAAAAATTAACTGTTTTTCCAGCGATCGTTTAGCTGACTCATGGGTTGGCTGTGGTGGTGATTCGGTTTCTGGTTCCTCCTGTGGGGTTGGTGCAGGTGGTGCGGGTGGTGCTAGCAGCGATCGCGCAGTTTTAGTAACTGGTTGAGTAGGAAGTTCTTTAACAGGCTCACTACTATCAAGAATATTACCGAGAATGCTGGCAGTTATAAAGTAATAAGACTGCCCCGCATCTTCGGAGTTCACTATACTAGCGCCAAATTCTGAGGCTTTACTATCCAAGTAGCGTTTTGCCGTCGTTCCAGGAAAATTGCCCCTCATTGCCAAGTCCATTGGCGTAAGTCTGCCTTGATTTTCCCGAACCAACTGATGAAAAATTGGGTTAACTCGATGAGTCCACTGTTGCCATTGATATTCCTGCCAAAGCTTGAAGCCAATTACCAGCACAATTAGCGCTAGTAAAAATCTCCAAGTGGTAACTAGGAAAATAATCAAGAACGAGATGGGCAAAAGTAGAACGAGAAAAGCCTTGCCGTTATCTTCTATGGGTTTCTCACTCATGCCGATTTTTGCCAAGTGAATTTTGGGAAATAATACTATCTATATTGGCAAAAATTAGGACACTTTTTTGTATCTTTTGGCAAAGTTGTGGCAAATTTGCTGGCAAAACTTTTACTCAGTAAGTGTTATAGCCTTGTGAATCTGCAAATAATCTAAGATTGGTCTGCGATGCCTACGGCGGTAAACTACGGGCAAAAGTTTTTACTCAGAGAAAATTAAAGGGTTTTTGGCTCAATTAAGAACTCTATAAATTAGCTTACCAGCCCCTTGACAACAAACAATACATATACTACATTTGTAATACAAGCTAAATTTACTTGATATGTGGTGGGTAGCTCAGTGGTTAGAGCACCTAAACATCCTTATTCAGCCCTTGCCTGAAAAGGCCGACGAATTGAGGGTTATCGCCTGCCAAGCGGGAGGTCGCGGGTTCAATTCCCGCTCCACTACACCAATTAATTTTAGATTTTAGATTTCGGATTTTGGATTGGATTTAAAATCTCAAATCCCAAATTTTATGTGGCGGGTAGCTCAGAGGTAGAGCGCTAAACATCCTTGTTCACCCCTTGCCTGAAAAGGCCGACGAATTAGGGTTATCGAATTGGGTTCGAGAGGTCGCGGGTTCAAATCCCGCTCCGCCACCTTTCATTTTGCCTGCAAGGGCTGGGAGATGAAGCCATGAATTACAATTTTTTTACTAAAAAGAAAACAACTACACCACAAAATCAGCCTATCCCCGGACGGGAAGCAGAGATGATTCAGGGACGTTCCGGTGGCTGGATGTTTGATGCTGGTATTTGGAAGATGCTACGTCGCTGTCTTTTGGTTGGCACAGCAAAAAGCACTTACTATGCTGGAAAGCAGGAATTAACTGAAGATTTTGTGGCAGTTGTAAGACTTGCTGTTGCCGAAAATCCCGGTCGTGTAGCAGAAGAAATTTTGTATGCTAGCGATGGACGCGCCATCAATAACAGTGCGCCTATCTTAGCTTTGGTGCTGCTATCTATGGGTGAAACACCAGAAGCAAAACAGGCGTTTGGTGAAATCTTTCCGCAAGTTGTTCGCACTGGTAGCCACTTCTACGAATGGTTGAACTACACCAAATCTCTGCGGGGATTTGGCAAAGTAGTGCGGGAAGCTGGTAAAACTTGGCTCTCAAGGGAAGATGTCAAGGGTTTAGCTTATCAACTGTTGAAATATCAACAGCGTCAAGGCTTTTCCCACCGAGATGCGTTGCGGTTGTTCCATGTCAAACCGCCTACAGAAAATCACCGTCAACTATTTGAGTGGGTAGTTAGAGGCTGGGAAGAATTGCCAGCAGACATTCCCTCAGAGGCATTGGCGCAGATTTGGTGGTATGAGTGGCTCAAGCGGAATCCCACCCAAACCCATGAAGCTATTTCCCAAGGACGCTTAACCCACGAAATGGCTGCACCAGTGGGCAAAATGGACAAGCTTGCTTGGCAGCTGCTATTTCAGGAAATGCCAATAGGTGCAATGTTACGTAACTTGGGTTCTTTAACTGAACTGGGTGTGTTACGAGCTGATGAAAGTGCCAACTTGCTGCAAGTGGAAGCAGTTCTTAATCGCAGAGAACATCTGCGTAAAGGTCGCATCCATCCGATTGATGTTTTGAAAGCACTCAAAACTTATGAATCTGGTGGAAAATTAGGACGCAGTAAGAAGACTTGGAACCCAGTTCCTCGAATTGTGGACATTTTAGAAAAGGCGGTTGAACTATCTTTTGATGTTGTGCAACCTACAGGTAAGGTGTTCATGCACGCCGTAGACGTTTCTGGTTCTATGGGTAACTTGGTTGCAGATATGGGGCTAACTTGTTGTGAAATTGCCACCACAATGGCACTGGTAACAGCAAAAGCAGAAAAAAACTACATGATTCGCGGCTTTGCTACGGAATTCCGTGAATTAGATATTACCGCTAAAGATAGTTTTAGTTCTGCGGTTCGCAAAGCTAGCAACCAAAACTTTGGTGGAACGGATGCATCTGTAGCTTACGACTGGATGATTAAAAATAAGTTTAAAGCAGATGTTGTCTGCTTTTGGACTGACTCGGAAAGCTGGGCTGGATATAAGCATCCAAGTCAAGCGCTGAAGGAGTACCGCAAAAAGGTAAATCCCAACGTCAAGGCGGTGTATGTCACCTTGACACCTTACCAAATTACTTTGGTAGATCCTGAAGATTCGCTGTCTTGGGATTTGGCAGGATTCGATCCGGCTACGCCTCGCATTATCCAGATGCTGGCTACGGATGAATTGTAGATATTGCTGAAGGGTAAAGGATGAAAAACTTTATCCTTCCTACTTCATGGCGGGTTATCCTTGTTCGCAACTTGCCTTTCGGGGCCGGAGAATTTAGGGTTATCGGTTACGTCTCCACCATTGTGGGGATTAGCGGGTTCAATCCCCGCACCCGCCTTTGTTTGATTCAGAAGTTAGGCAAAGACGCAAAGAAACAGGCGATTTAATTTTTGAATGGTCGTTTTTCTATTTCAGCGATGGGTAGAAGTAGGGTGTCTTCGATGTGCGATCGCACTTTTTCTGAAGCACTATTAAGGCAATCAACTAATAACCTATTAGCATCATAATATTGCCTAAGTTGTTGCTTCTCTTGCTCGCTGAATTGCCAATCAGCACTAATATTGATACGTGGAAGATTTGACATTACCTCTGCAATTTTGTCAAGCCATTTTTGGCCATTAATTATAAAACATTCCTCAAATTCTTCTATACTTCCACGCAACTGAGATCCACAAATATCCTTAACTTGTTCCAGGGACACCATTGGAATTTTTCGACTACTTGGGACTAACTCAGGTCTATGTACACGCAAGTAGCTACGGACAAAACCTATTTTTTCAAGATTCTCAGGTAGAAGAGATTGAATATATTGTAACCCTTCATACAACTCTGGATTTATTTCTAGTTTATGAGTTAGAACACGTTTGATTCCAGGTAAAATTTCTTGGAATATAAGGAATTTTTTGATAAGTATATATTCCTAAACGGCAAAGAAGATTATAAGCATCAATATTATTATCTTGTATACGATCAAATTGACTCGCAACCAAATCTTTTATATTGCCCTTTAATAAAAACTCTTTATTGTCTTGCCAATAAGCCTCTAAGTCCCCATTATATTTTGTTTGTATAGGTTCTCGCAGAACTCTCATACATAGTGCATTCCCACCATAAGATTTGTGGATTGCGGTCATAGCTGGACAATTAACATTAATATCAAATCTACTAAAAAATTTTCGCCATGCAATCTCATTTAATTCTGGTAATTGGTAGCCTTCAACAAAGCTTAACTTAGCTTCGTTGAGTCTCTCACGGCTGGTAATTAGTATTATAGATTTGATATTAGGTGCATTTAAAACTCTAATGAATAGTTCTAAATAGTCAATATGCTTTTTTTTAAACTTACCATTTTCATCTAATAAATTTTCAAGATTATCAATCAATATGCCCACTGGTTTGTTCTGAAGATTACGCTTTAGTTGCTCCAGTGTTCCTATAAAATCCTGTTGTTGTGGTTCTTCTTTAAACTGATGACGTAGCTGATCATTGACCCAACTTTTTACAGAAGTGATGTACTGAGCTTGCATTCCTACTTGAAGTTGCAAATACTCTAGCTTTTGAGTCTCGAAGTAATGATTAGCCAGTTTTGTTTTGCCTATACCACCTTTGCCATAAATAACAATGGCTTTTGCATTACAGTCAATCAGCATATTGAGGTGTGCGATCGCTTCCTCACGCCCCACAAAATCAGAATTGTTAGATATTGATGCCTTAGAGACTGACTCTTGAGGCTGAAGATTGATGGCTGAATGCTGAGATTGTACAGTTGATTGAGCAAATATCCTTGTTAATTCACCCAGTTCAACCTCCAATGCATTGGCTATTTTTTGAAGTGTTGCTGGTTTGGGACTAGCAGTATAGCCGTTAGCAATCTTGCTGATCAGACTTTTATCTAGACCAGTCGCTTGTTCTAGCTTGTATTGGCTGAAATCTTTTTTCTTAAATAATTTTTTAAATGCCTCTCCAACTTCCTTATTCTTTTTAGCTCTTGACACTGCGGATAAACCTCTATGAGCAGCCTTGTTCAACCGTTGCACGTTCAACTAGTTGCACAACTACAACTATTCAAATTTTAGAAGACGAACAAAACTAGTGAATAGCAAGTAAATCGATAAGTTCAGGGATAATTTAATATGCGTCACAATAATTTACAGCAAGAAGCAATTCAACTTGAGTTGCTTAAAAAAACTTTGCACGGTTGGCAACCAGCTTTTCCAGTCGTTGAATCCTATGAATGGTCAACTGATCAGCTAGAGCATCACTTCGATATTTCACGCCAAGAATTATACAAAATCAGGAATAAACCCCATCTCTGGCGTTCCTCAATTTTGGTTTTTTTACATTTACAAAAAAATAAATGGCGGGTTTACAGCCTCAACCCTCTACAAATTGGGGGATAAGGTAAAAGCTGCTGTCCAGAAGTGCGATCGCAAACCTCTTAGGGGTGACTCTGTTCAAATATTAAACCAAGTCGGTATCTCACCAGAGGATCATCTTGCAGACAACCAGCCGTCTGTTCAAAAAAACCAGGAGGCCACCCCAATTCTTCAGGTGTTTTTACCTGCACTGGTGCTTCAATGTGACTTTTTGCTGCAAACGCCTTGAGAGCATCAACAATTACTTCCTCTGACGAAGCATACTTACCATTTTCTATCTGAGTTTGGATGAATTGCTCTATCTCTGGATTTAAGAACACATTCATAGATTTATTTACAAGGGTGCTTTACCATCACTATTTTAGTTTGAGGTGAGATTGTAATTGAAGATTAGGCTGTTATTTATATGCTTTGGCTCAAAAGTGCGATCGCATACCCGCCCGAAGCGGTGTCTACGACGGGCTACGCCTACGCAAACATCTACCTCTTGTAGAATAGACAAAATGCTTATTTAGTAACATAATGTAATATAACTTAGCAATAATCGAGCGATGCCTACGGCGGGCTGCGCCTACGCTGTTCTTTTTGGATGTAATTACGATTAATGCTGCTATGTGCTACATATCAGCCTGGTTTAATCTCAAATTGTCCACCCAAAGGCAGTAGATGAAGTTTTGTTTGAATAACTATAAGGGATGAAATAGCTCTGCTTTCCAAAAAGTGAAAAAGGAACAGATTTTTATGACATTTGATTACGATTTGTTTGTCATTGGTGCTGGGCCTGGAGGATTGGCAGCAGCTAAAAAAGCAGCTAGTTACGGTGTACGTGTCGCTATCGCCGAACAAGAATCCGTTGGTGGGACTTGTGTAAATCGCGGTTGCGTTCCTAAAAAACTGATTGTCTACGCTGCTGATTTCGCCCTGCAAAATCAAATAGCGCACAGTTATGGGTGGAGTGACTGTCAAACATACTTTGACTGGACATTATTTATTAAGTCAGTACATCAGCATATTGACACCATTAACCAGTCTTATTTTCAGCAATTGCAAAAAGCTGGAATTGAACTAATTTCTGAATATGCCACTTTCATCGATACCCATACTATCAATATAAATGGACGCAAAGTTACAGCGGACAAAATTTTAATTGCTGTGGGAGGGCAACCCCTCAAGCCCAAAATCCCAGGTATAGAATACGCCATTACATCCCGCGAGATGTTTCATCTACCTTATCTACCGAAACGTTTGGCAATTATTGGCGGTGGCTACATTGGCGTAGAATTTTCCAGCATGATGCACGCTTTTGGTTGTGAGGTGGTGGTGATTGAAAGAGGCGAGATGATTTTATCGGGGTTTGATGATGACATTGGTTCTGCGGTACAACATGGATTGACTAAACGCGGAATTAAGTTTTTCACCAACAGCACCGTTGATAAAATCAAATTCTCAGAAGAAGGTTTTTTGTTAACTATTATTGGTGAGAGCCAAGAAATAATTACAGCAGATACCATCTTAGTTGCCACAGGCTACGCTCCAAATACTAAGAATCTTGGTTTGGAAAATGTCCATGTTGAACTTGGCGAAAATGGTGCAATCAAAGTAGATGAATACAGCCGCACTAGCGAAGAAAACATTTTTGCTGTGGGTGACTGCACCAGCCGCGTGCAATTGACTCCAGTGGCTAAGGCAGAAGGTATTGCCTTTGCCGATACAGTTTTTGGCAACAAGACGCAAAAACTAAATTATGATTATGTGCCCACTGCTGTTTTTTGCCGTCCAGAAGCGGCTAGTGTGGGAATGACGGAGGCGAAAGCACGGGAAAAATTTGGTGAATCTGTACAATGCTACTGCACCCAATTCCAGCCACTGTTGTATCAGTTAATCGAACAGAATCAATCAACCACTATAAAGGTAGTGATAAATGGTGATTCTGGGAAAGTTTTGGGCGCTCATATGGTGGGTGAACATGCAGCAGATATCATTCAAAGTCTGGGTGTGGCAATTCGCAAAGGCATTACTAAGGAAGACTTGGATGAAACAATAGGCATTCATCCCACAGCAGGAGAAGAATTCCTGTCGTTAAATTAACGTGAGTTCGATGAACCTCTCCCTCCCAGCCTCCCTGTGCGAAACGGAAAGGGAGGAGCAACGAAAAATTCAGCTTTTTGCTCCCCTCTCCGTGTCGGAGAAAGGTTGGGGGAGAGGTCAAATAAGACTTGTCGAACTCACGTTAACCAAGCGAGAAAAGAAGCAGGAGTGCTTTAGCCTACAAGCGAGGTTTATACCTTTTTGCCTGCCCCTGCGCCCTTCTCAATGTCCCCGCGTCCTCCTTAAGTAGTTTCTGAGGATGTTTCTGAACAAGATTTTGTGGGAGCGCCTAATTCATCTAAAGTATTCATTAATGAGTCATCCTGTGGCACGGGGTATATGGTTTGGGAACTTACAATATCGTTAAAAGCTTTAAGATCCTCAAGAGCCTCTGATGCAGACTGATATCGCTCCTTAAAATCTTCAAGCACCATTTTGCTGAGAATCTTAGCGAAGGAGTGACTTACCTGAGAGCGTAGTTTACCGCCGTAGGCATCGCTCCATTTTATCTCTCCATCAGCATCTCTATCTAGCTCACGGGGTGTTATACCAGTCAAGGCTTTAATCCCAACCATGCCGACTGCATAGATATCACTACTGTAATGTGGACGTCCAAAACATTGCTCGCTTGGTGCGTAACCCTGAGTACCAATGCCAATGGTGAAGGGAGTTTGCTCTTGATGATCAAGCTGTCTTGTACTGACTTCTTTGACCGCTCCAAAGTCAATCAGTACTAGTTTACCGTCTGAATGTCGGCGGATGATATTGCTGGGCTTAATATCCCGGTGAATCACATTGTTTTTATGGACAAATGTTAATGTTTGCAATAAGTCTCTGACAATTTTGATCACTGCAATTTCCTCAATTGCTCTGCCTGTTGGCAATTCCTGATTTAAAGGATGACCAATGATCTGTTCTTGTACTAAATAAAATTCTTCATCTTCTTCAAAATACGCCAAAAGTTGCGGAATTTGAGGGTGTGTTCCCAATTTTTCGAGTGTTTGCGCTTCTGAGTGAAATAAACGTCTGGCAAGTTGCAAAGCTTCTGGTTTGGTGTTGGCTGGTTTTAGTTGTTTGACAACACATCGTGGATTCCCAGGACGTTGGGTATCTTCGGCAATGTAGGTTTCGCTGAATCCGCCGGAACCGAGAACTTTGACAATTCTGTAGCGTCGAGCCAGGACTTTTCCTGATAAGGCTAAATCTCGTTGCTGGATTAGGTCTTGTAAGTCATCTTGTTGGCTAATAATCTCTTGGACAACGGGGGAAGTTTTATACTTCTGAAAAATGTCTACTATTTGGCGTTTTTTGATGCTTTCTCTCACCAATGAGGTTGTCAGATAGCAAAGTCCGATCATCGCGATCGCAATTATTGGTACAGTAGTGGGGAAAATTAACTGACCATAGACAAATAACCCATAGCTAATTCCTGCCCAAGTGCCAGACATGGCGAGGCTATATAGAAATCTATTGATACTATGCTTGCGTCTGCTAATCATCAAAGCTGTACTGCCAACTATAATTAGCACAAACAAACCCCGCAACAGTGGACTGTTAATTCCTGGGGCGATCGCTTTACCTTTCATCAAAGTTGCGATCGCATGGGCGTGAATTTCCACACCTGACATGCGTTTAGTGCTGTTGCTAACAGCTACTGGATAATAATCATTGTGTAACTTATCTGTTGCACCAATCAGCACTATCTTGTCTTTGAAGACCTTCCCCTGCTGCAAATAGGTGTTCCAGTTCTCCGGGTCGAGTACATGCCAAAAGGGTATTTGCTCAAATGTACCAGCAGGCCCCCAAAAATGAATGCGATTGCCCTTTGGTTCGGGATAATTGACTTGTGCTGCCCTGAGCGTTGCTTCATCAAAAGTGGGTAGATTTTCGATCAAATTATCTTCAGCTAACAACTTAGAAAACTCACTTCCCAATCGATGAACTTTACCATCTACCTCCAGGGGGAAATTAACTGAGCCAATGGACACTGCCCCTATACGAAACATCTGTTGGGGGTCAATTAATTGCATAAAAGACCCTTGACGGATCTGGGAATTTTCGTAGACGGCTGCTAAGGTAACTTTGCTGCCATATTTTTGCAATACTGCCTGGAGTTGGCGATCGTCAGCCACTCCATAACTGCTTGGCGTGTCAAAAACGACATCTACCCCTACAGAACGGACACCTGCTTTCATTAACTTTGTGATTATTTGAGCATATGCAGCCCGTTTATAAGGATAAGATTTCAGTGTTTCTAAGTATGCATACTGTTTCGGATCTGTTCTATAGTACTGTTCGGGAACTGATATTGATTGATCGTCTATTGCTAAAATTACGATGTCTTCTGGAGGCGAAATCGGCCCACGCACTTGAAAAAAGCCAGAAAGCGCCTTATTTTCCATCAATTGAACCAATTCTCCACCAGAAGCACTCAGTACTCCTGCACCTATTGCCCAAGCACCAGCAAGGAGATGGCCTAAGCGAAGCATCCACCTAGACTGGCGAGCCGATGCTGTTGACGTTACTTTTGTCGGTTTACTTGACACTCTATTGGCAGTAGAGACATAGTTTTTAGTTAAGGTAGATGTAGGTTTTTCTGCCATATCGTGTTACTGATTGATTTAAGTCCAACACTTTTATTTATTCAGACCACGTTTTAGTACAAGCACATTGAAATAAGACTTAAATGACAATCTTATACATTTGTAAAGTATCTTCTATTCATCAACAAACTTTTATTGGCAAAGATAGTCTCCAAGAGATTCCTACTCAGGGACTGTCTAACTTATTATTTTTCTGGCGAGTGAGTTACAACTAGTGATCGTCTCACAGATTATAGCTGGATATGTTTCGTCTCTGTACTTGGTTGCGGCGATATTTTAGCTTAATTTAACCAACAAGTACTCTCTTGACTAGGTGTTTTACCACAAGCTGTCCCAAGTCCGTCTTCTGTCTTTGGCGCAATATTGGTACTCTCCATAAAGCATATCCTTATACTGAAAGCTTTACCTATAGATAGGCATCAACCTATATCCTAGCCTAAGCCTATGCCATACCTCTTTAGGAGTAAACTTTAGTGTTATCCAGCTATGAATGCTGTTACTGCTTCGATTTTATTGGTAGATTTTGATCACAGGGTGGCTCTTGCAGTGCCGGAGGTGAATAAGGTTTAGCACCCAGGATCTCAACTCCAATGTTGCAAGCGTTTTTATGCCTTGAAAGAGGTAGGATAAAAGCTACAGATGAAGAGTTAGTTTATAGATATTAGCAAACAAGGCATTTGAAAATTGCTATAATCTATTGTTCCATCTAAATACATATATATTATTAGGTGTAAATTTGTATGGGTTCTCCAATGAATCGTCTGTCTATTTTTGTAGACGGAAACAATATGTTCTATGCTCAACAAAAAAATGGTTGGTTTTTTGACCCACGGCGAGTTTTAGAATACTTCAAACATGAGCAATCAGAAACAACATTAATTAATGCATTCTGGTACACTGGCTTAAAAGACCCACAAGATCAGCGAGGTTTTAGAGATGCTCTAATTAGTCTAGGATATACAGTCAGAACTAAAATTCTTAAAGAATATTATGATGATACTTCTGGTCGTTACTCGCAAAAAGCGAATTTAGATATTGAAATTGTTGTAGATATGTTTAATACAGTAGACCAGTATGACAGAGTAGTATTATTCAGTGGTGATGGGGATTTTGAAAGAGCAATCGAACTATTACGATCAAAAAATACACATATTACAGTAGTATCGACAGAAGGAATGATAGCTAGAGAGCTACGCAATGCTACTGACAGATATATAGATTTAAATGATATCAGAGATCAAATAGAAAAAACAGAAGGTTAGTATTCTTAACAATTATTTACAAAGGCAAGAGTATAAAGAAAAACTAAGTTTGAAGATATTTTGATCCACAAGTAAAAACTAAACAAAAAACCGCAAATGACAAACAAAACAGATCGAATCATCATTTTTGATACTACATTGCGAGATGGAGAGCAGTGTCCAGGAGCAACTCTGAATATAGACGAAAAGCTAGTTATTGCCAAGCAACTGGCGCGTCTGGGTGTGGATATAATTGAGGCAGGCTTTGCCTTTGCGAGTCCCGGAGATTTTGAAGCAGTCAGCAAGATTGCCAAAATTGTGGGGACAGAAAATGGCCCGGTAATTTGCAGTTTGGCAAGAGCCATTAAAGCAGATATTGAAGCAGCCGCAGAAGCATTAAAACCCGCAGTTAACGCCAGAATTCACACATTTATTTCGACTTCTGATATACATTTAGAGTATCAGTTGCGGAAGTCACGGGCAGAAGTGCTAGCGATCGCAGAAGAAATGGTAGCTTATGCCAAGTCCTTCGTGACAGATGTAGAATTTTCGCCGATGGATGCGGCTCGTTCCGATCCAGAATTTCTTTACCAAGTGTTAGAGCGAACGATCGCAGCTGGTGCAACAACAGTTAACATTCCCGATACAGTTGGTTACACCACCCCTAGCGAGTTTGGGGCAATCATTAAGGGGATTATCGAAAATGTCCCCAACATCGACCAAGCGATTATTTCCGTTCACGGTCATAATGATTTAGGCTTGGCAGTTGCTAACTTCTTAGAAGCAGTCAAAAATGGCGCACGGCAACTAGAATGTACCATCAATGGCATTGGTGAACGCGCCGGAAATGCATCATTAGAAGAATTAGTGATGGCATTGCATGTGCGGCGGCAATATTTTAATCCCTTTTTGGGAAGACCAGAAGAATCTCAAGAAGCCCTGACAAATATCGACACCCGGCAAATTTACAAAACCTCACGCTTAGTTTCCAATTTGACGGGAATGTTAGTACAACCAAATAAAGCGATCGTTGGGGCGAATGCCTTTGCTCATGAGTCTGGAATTCACCAAGATGGTGTGCTAAAAAATAAGCTCACCTACGAAATTATGGATGCTCAATTGATTGGCTTAACAGACAATCAAATAGTTTTGGGCAAACATTCAGGCAGAAATGCTTTCCGCACCCGGTTAAAAGAATTGGGCTTTGAACTGTCAGATACTGAGTTAAATAAAGCATTCGTCAGATTCAAAGAAGTAGCAGATAAAAAGAAAGATATTTCTGATTGGGATTTGGAAGCGATCGTTAACGATGAAATCCAACAAGCACCCGATTTGTTCCGGGTAGAGTTGGTGCAAGTTTCCTGTGGTAGCAACGCCCGCCCCACTGCTACAGTCACCCTCCGTACCCCAGAAGGTGAAGAATTAACCGATGCTGCGATCGGCACTGGGCCAGTGGATGCAGTCTACAAAGCCATCAACCGTGTGGTCAATGTGCCCAACGAGTTGATTGAGTTTTCTGTGCAGTCAGTAACTGCTGGTATTGATGCCATTGGAGAAGTGACGATTCGTTTACGTTATGAATCTAAAGTGTTTTCTGGTCATGCAGCAAACACAGATATCATCGTGGCATCCGCGCAAGCTTATGTAAATGCGCTCAATAGGCTGTATTCTGCGTTGCAAAGGCAAGAAAAGCCAGAGGAAGTATCTGCACAGAAAGTCTGAGATTGTATCTGTCAAACTGCCCATAATATAAGCACCGCACCTTGTTTTTAACTGATGCTAAAAAACTCCTTCCCGACTTTGGGGAGGAGTTAGGTGTTAGTTCCAAGAATTTGTTGGAAAAATATGCTGACAGAAAAACATATCGCTACTAGAGAAGCCACCACCATAGAAGACTCAGTGATTGCAAAACACTCTTATCAAATGTGGCTAGATATTGGTGTGCATGAGAGTAATATCGATCTTGATTGGCAGAAGATTACCCTCAAATTCATAGAAGAGGCGCGTCGAAATTTGTTTTACAAGGCTTTTGTTGCAGAGGTTGATAATACAGTTGTGGGTTCTGCAAGCTGTCAACTGTTTGCAGGTTTGTACCCGAATGTTTTCAAAGATGAATATCGCAAATTTGGATATATTTGGGGGGTTTACGTTGAACAGTCTTACCGCAGACAAGGCATTGCTAAATGCCTAACTAATAGAGCAATTGAATATTTAAAAGCGATTGGTTGCACGCGAGTAGTTCTTAACGCCTCGCCATCGGGTAAACCAGTTTACTCCAGCATCGGTTTCTCTGAAGGGAATATAATGCAATTAGATTTAATTTAAGTACAGCATTTTTTTGCCTTGTAGTGGTGTGTGATCAACCTAAATTAATGAAGTTCTACAAATATCATGCTCTTGGCAACGACTATCTAGTTATTAATCCCCAGGATTTATTATTTCCATTTACCTCGGAAAAAATTAAAACAATTTGCCATCGAAATTTTGGGATTGGCTCAGATGGTATATTGTTGGGGCCATTAACATCTGAAACAGCCCAGTTTGCATTACGCATCTTCAATCCAGACGGAAGTGAGGCTGAAAAAAGTGGTAATGGACTGCGGATTTTTTCTCGCTACCTCTGGGATAGAGGTTTTGTAAGCGAAGAGTCATTCTCAATTGAAACTGTAGGCGGATTGGTTCAATCGGTTATCCAAGATGCAGGGAAAACGGTTCGGGTAGAGATGGGAAAAGTTAGTTTTTGGAGTAGTGATATCCCAGTAGTTGGCGATGGCAGAGAAGTAATTGAAGAAAGAATCAATCTTAGCGATGAAACTTTTACCTTTTGTGCCGCGACTATTGGCAATCCTCACTGTGTAATTCCTTTAGCTGAAGTCAAGCCCGCTATTGCCAAACAGTATGGGCCCATATTAGAGGTTCATCCCCTTTTTCCAAATCGTACTAATGTTCAATTCATGAAAGTCTTGAACCGAAATACCATCCAAATTGAAATTTGGGAGAGAGGCGCTGGCTACACTTTAGCTTCAGGTAGTAGCAGCAGTGCAGCCGCAGCTGTTGCACATAAACTTGGTTTGTGCGATTCCTCTATTACTGTGCAAATGCCTGGTGGAGAAATTTTGATCCAAATCAACGATGATTTTACGATTTCTATGACAGGTTCTGTAACAAAGGTTGCTGAAGGTGAATTATCAACAGAATTATTTGTAGATTAGCGATCGCAATCACAGGTAACCCCATAAGTATAAACCAATTATGAGCGAGAAAATTTGGAGTCAGAATTGCTAATGCTTGCTCAATATTCAGATTATCAAAAGCTTTATCAAACTGAAGAACAATAGATTGATTTTGTTCGGTTGACATTGTATGCTTATTTTTTGGATAGAATTATATCTCATCAATAAATGCGATCGCACCATAAGACTATGATTGTCTCTAAGCGCGTTTGAGCGATAAAAGTATACCTATACCTCAAAAAACTACAACATCTCTCGTTATTATGTCCAAAGGAATGAGAGTGAGGTTAAAGCATCATGTACATCCCAAACGCTTTTCGAGAAGATGACATTGAAAAACTTGTCACTTTTATGCGTGCCAATAGTTTTGCCACATTGGTGTCTATTCTAAATGATGTCCCTATTGCCTCACATATCCCGCTAGTTGTCACAGTGCAAAATAATGTGGTTAAGCTATCGGGCCATCTTGCTAAAGCAAATCCTCAATGGCAGGTCTTTGGGGTAGGCGAGACACTGGCTGTCTTCACTGGCCCCCATGCTTATATTTCGCCATCTTTGTATGAGAAACAAGAGAGTGTACCAACGTGGAACTACATCGCTGTACACGCTTATGGTGTGCCCCAAGTTATTACCCTCAGTGATTCGCCAGAATTGATGGATAAGATGATTGAAGAGATGATTGACACCTATGGCTCTGAGTATAAATCTCAATGGCATAGTTTATCCGATAACTTTCGCGAAGGAATGATGAACGGCATCATTGGTTTTGAGATGACCGTGACACGGTTGGAAGGCAAATACAAACTTAGCCAAAATCGCAGTCATTTTGACCAGAATAATGTTGCACATTCGTTGTTACAAAGTACAGAATCAACTGTTCATGCCATAGGTGCTGCAATGAAACAAAATCTTGAAACTGGTGAAAATTTGCCGGGATAATTGTCTAGGCGGTCAATGCATTAACTTAACTTTGTAGTGCGTGCGATCGCAAAGTTAAAATTAGATAGCACTGACAAATTTAGAACGCAAAAGTGGTGTATACCAATGCCGCAATCCATTGAGCAACGCATTGAGGGTGTTATCAATAATCTTCTGCCAGCAACGGCGTTGGAAGGAAAATTTGGTCTACCGAAAACATTGAGTGAGCAATTAGTATATCACCACACCCCAGGTATCAGTATTGCAGTTATTAATGATTTTAAAATCGAATGGGCGCGTGGATTTGGGGTGTGTGAGGCCAAAACAACTCGTGAAGTTACACCAAACACATTGTTTCAAGCAGCCTCAATCAGCAAACCTGTTTTTGCTTTAGCAGTCATGCATCTTGCACAGCAAGGTCGTCTCAATCTGGATGAGGATGTCAATACCTATCTCACCTCATGGCGTGTACCTGCGATCGCAGATTGGCAACCCCGAATAACGTTGCGCCAGTTGTTAAGCCACACTGCTGGCTTTACGGTGCATGGCTTTCCAGGCTATTCCAAATCAGATCCATTGCCAACCACACTTCAAGTTCTCAATGGCGAACCTCCAGCCAATACCGATAAAGTGGAGGTCAATATCATCCCTGGTTTGCATCATCGCTATTCGGGTGGCGGCATAACAGTTGCTCAACAGGTATTGGTTGATTTGCTCAAGCAACCTTTTTCAGAAATTATGCGCGAATTGGTACTCGATCCGTTGGACATGACAAATAGCACTTACCAACAGCCGCTTCCCAATGATTGGTCAGAAAAAGCAGCAACAGCTCATCCGTTTTCAGGTATTCCACTTGAAGGCAAGCACCACGTTTATCCTGAGATGGCAGCAGCCGGTTTGTGGACAACGGCATCAGATTTAGCCAAAGTTGGTGTTGAACTGTTGCGAGTATTGCATGGGTTCTCTCCTATTGTGTGGAGTAAAGAGACGGTAGAAGAAATGTTGCGTCCCCAGCAGATCGAGCAAACCCAAGGAGTAAATGAATCATTTGTGGGTTTAGGGAATGGATTATTTGTGGGATTAGGATTCTTTGCGGGTGGTGGAATTGGTGATGGTTTCTACTTTTTTCATAGTGGTAAAAATAAAGGATTTGTAGCATTGATGCGTGTTTACGCGCATATTGGAAAAGGTGCTGTTGTCATGCTCAACTCGAATGAAGTTGAACTGATACAGGAAGTAATGCGAGCGATCGCGCTTGAGTATGACTGGCCTGACGTGTTTGAGAAAGAAAAACCAATCATCCCCCTGTCGCAAGCTGAGAAGTACTCAGGGTTATACTTAACAAAATCTGGATTGCAGTTCAAAGTAGTGACCCAGAATGAGAATTTGTTTATACAATGTGACCAGCAACCACCGTTACAGTTTTTTCCTACATCAGAGCTAGAATTCTTTGCTAAAACAGTAAATACAAGTATTTGCTTTGAAAGGGATGACACAGGCAATATCACTGCAATGACTTTAAGCCAAGCAGGTGTCACCAGTTTAAGACAACAAGCAGATAAGCAGATTAGGGCAGAGAGACAGGAGTGAAA
Source organism: Nostoc sp. FACHB-888 (assembly GCF_014696655.1). NCBI lineage: Bacteria > Bacillati > Cyanobacteriota > Cyanophyceae > Nostocales > Nostocaceae > Nostoc > Nostoc sp. FACHB-888. The sequence continues at coordinate 78,310 of NZ_JACJQM010000020.1, forward strand.
AAAGCAAGCGCAACCCAACCTACAAATCTTCTGAAGCGAGTAGTATTAGACTGTGTTGCGATCGCAATAAGTTTAGAAAGATTGAATTTACGTTAACAGTGTTGTTGTTTTTTGAACAGTGACAACAGCAAACACACGAGTCCCATTACTGCAAATGATACTGAAGAAGCAGGTTCTGGGACAGGCTGAGGGTTTTGCACAGGCTGATAATTGATTAAATTCTCTTGAATTGGGCTGAGTGCTGCCAAAAGTTGCTCAATATCGCTAGATATATCAGTGTCATTACCAACATTTTTAGAAGAGATGAGGCGGTTAAAGGTTTGGCTACTTGATTCATCAAAATCTTTCGTAAACCCAAGAAAATTTTGACCGATTTTACCTATAAGAGAGTCAATCAGATTGTTAACATCAGTCTTGATACCTTGTGGGGATAACTCTAAACCTCTGATATTGTTGACGTTTCCAATCGTTGTATTATCAGTTTCTACTAACCAGTTGCCATTACCAATAATTTCATTTCCACTAGTAAAAACCCAGTTACCATTACCAATAATTGTGTTATCAGTACCAAAGTCCCAATTGCCGTTTCCAATGGTTGCGTTGTTACTGCCGAAGTGCCAATTACCATTACCTAATGTTGCATTATTACTTCCGTCGTCCCAATACCAGTTGCCGTTACCAAGGGTTGTGTTACCCTTTCCAAATAGCCAGTTGCCATTACCGATGGTTGTGTTGTCATTATTAAAGTTCCAGTTACCATTCCCAATGGTTGCGCTGTTACTGCCATAATCCGAATTAGAATTACCGATAGTTGCGTTATTACTACCAAAGTTCCTGTTACCATTACCAACTGGTGCGTTGCCTTCATTAAAGCGTTGGCTACCAGGATTAGATGTATTCCCACCGTTACTAAAGGGTGTGTTGTTACCAAGGACTTCTTTCAACGGATCGAAAGGGGATTGTTGAAGCAAACTTCCAGCACCTGCGATCGGATTACCACCACTGGCAAAGGGGTTTCCACCACCTGCAACCGGGTTGCTGCCACCTGCAAACGGATTACCACCATTAGCACCGCCTGCAACCGGGTTACTACCTCCTGCAAAGGGGTTTCCACCACCTGCAATCGGATTACCACCACCTGCAAATGGGTTAGCACCGCCTGCAATCGGATTACCACCACCTGCAAATGGGTTTCCACCACCTGCAAACGGGTTGCTGCCACCTGCAAACGGATTACCACCATTAGCACCGCCTGCAACCGGGTTACTACCTCCTGCAAATGGGTTAGCACCGCCTGCAATCGGATTACCACCACCTGCAAATGGGTTTCCACCACCTGCGATCGGATTACCACCGCCTGCAAAAGGGTTAGTAGCGCCACTTGCGATCGGGTTACCACCTCCTGCAAACGGGTTGCTGCCACCTGCAAACGGATTACCACCATTAGCACCGCCTGCAACCGGGTTACTACCTCCTGCAAACGGATTACCACCGCCTGCAAACGGGTTACTACCTCCCGCCAATGTGTTGTCAATATCCTTGAAAAAGTTATCACCCAAAACTGACTTTAATCGATCAAAGATCAACTTCTGAAGTCCACTGCCACCATCGCCTGCAAACGGGTTAATACCGCCACCTGTAATGGGATTGTTACCATTACCTAATAAGAGATTGCTACCACCCGTCAATGGGCTACCTTCAGGAGACAAACTGCCATTGGTAGCAAAAGAACTACCACTATACGGGTTACTAGCGCCACCTGCACTTGAGTGATTAACTCCACCATTAAGGGGATTGACAGCAGACTCTTCCATTGGCATTAATTTTCCTATTTTTAGTTAAAAAATTATGGGGTCTTCAGTACTTCTTATACGAATTGTGAATTTGTTAAACCCAAAATCTCTCTAAAATAAAGGCTTTAATCATTTTAGTGTCAAACTAACAGAAAATATTTATTAAATACTTACTTGTAAAGAGTTCCAGGGCGTAAAATAGCAAACTAGTACAATAAGGCAGAAGGCACATCACCGATAATACACCCTTTTCAGCTTTATCGGATGGTATGTTTATTTGCGCCAAGCTGTACTAGCATACTATGTACTAAAGAACTCGTTATTGTTCTCCTCTTAATCTGCTGATTTTTGCAATAATTCTATTAATCGAACGGAATTTATCGACCACCAAGTCCTTGTCCGCCACCGACACCTCCAGGAAATGGGCTACCGGCAGCGCCAGCTGGGCTACTTTCATCGGCACCGCCACCGGCACTTCCAGGAAATGGGCTACTGGCACCGCCACCGGCACCAACACCAAATTGGCTACTGCCACCGGTACCTCCAGCAAATGGGTTACCGCCACCGACACCGCCACCCAGTTCCTTGTCAAGCCTTGAGTTAATTACCTGGTCAATAGTAACCTTCAAAGTCATCGCATTCGGTATTTCAGTTGTGCTAATACCATAGGTCTGTCTAGCAGCGCCAGTCAAAGGGTCTCTGCCACTACCTTGGTTACCACCGCCTGTGGATGAGTTACCACCACCAAATGGGCTACCGCCTGTGGATGAGTTACCACCACCAAATGGGCTACCGCCTGTGGATGAGTTACCACCACTAAATGGGCTACCGCCTGTGGATGAGTTACCACCACTAAATGGGCTACCGCCTGTGGATGAGTTACCACCACCAAATGGGCTACCGCCTGTGGATGAGTTACCACCACCCAGTTCCTTATCAAGCCTTGAATCAATTACCTGGTCAATAGTACCACTCAAAGTGGACGCGTTCGGTACTTCAGTTGTGCTAATACCATAGGTCTGGCTAGCAGCACCAGTCAAAGAGTCTCTGCCACTACCCTGGTTACCGCCGCCTGCGGATGGGCTACCGCCACCTGTGGATGAGTTACCACCACCAAATGAGCTACCGCCACCTGTGGATGAGTTACCACCACCAAATGAGCTACCACCACCTGCGGATGGCCTACCACCAACTGCGGATGGGTTTACACCGCCTGCAAATATATTCCAGAAGTTGTCACCAGCGAAAGGATTACCACCATAGGGTAAATCACTGCCACCGGCACCACCAGCGCCGCCAACAGCACCACCGGCACCACGAGCACCGCCACCAGCACCACCGGCACCACGAGCACCGCCACCAAATGGGCTACCGCTCTGATTGTTCGCACTAGTAGAGGAGTTATCGCTACCACTATTACTTGAATTTTCTGCCATTAGGATTAATCCTCTATTGTTTTGATAAAATTCTTGCTAGGATCGCAACATAAAAAAGCAAAAATAAAGTCCGTTATGCGACTTTTTTGTTGCCTTTTTATTAGCAAAACTAGTTAGTAGCTATTACATTTTTTGGTTATCTTTATTTAAGTGTAGATAATCAATCTTTAATAAATGCTACTTACACTTAACAATTTATATGATTTAGTTGTGAAGGACAATGAAAAATGTTTTGATATATTTATCGAACTTGTAGATATTTTATAGACAATTTTTTAAAAAACTTAACTAAGAGGTTCGTATAATAAAATTAAATTAAGGTTAAATATTATATTGCAATGAACAATCTTTTGATAAATTTGTCAAATTTTTAGATATTTAATTAATCTGTATTTATTCGTAGTTATATCAGTTTTCTTCGACGTTATACCTTGAGATTGATAATAATAAATAGCACGGTTACTGACACCCTGCAATACGTTGCATCATATTAGCATCACACGAAGTGTAGCGAAAAAAGGTTCCGCGCAGGGATTACTTCAGATAAATCAGCAAATTCAATCCTGGAATTGTGCGGGAAAGTGTCCACAAAACAAGAGTGATGTAAATTAAACCCAAACTCCATTGATACCAAGCAAGTGCAGAGATGATACCAGGTAGGTGTTCGTCTCGCAGACGAATGTCGTTAAATCCCAATTTAACTAGGTTGTTGAGACTAAAATCATAGTAGTTGAGCCAGTTCCAACGGCGATCGCACAAAAGAGGCATATATCGTTCACGAAATGTTTCATTCCTTGGTATCACTGGCAAACGACCAATTAATAATCGTAACTGGCGAAATGTGCCGTCTTCTGTGAAGTAAGAAACGTCCATTAAGTTGTGATAACGGCCTTGTTGGTAAAGTCGAATCAATAAAGCCAGTGGTATGGGGACAATAATTATTAAAAGACACCCCAATGTCAGCCAAGGTTGTTGAGCATTGCGAAAGATGGCTAATAAGCTCAAGAATTCTAAAACGCTAAAACTGACTAATATCGAAATGGTTTCGTAGGATGTGGGAATAATTGGTACAGGATGCAGCCGACGATAGCGATCTACTAGCCAAAATAGTAAGCCGAAATAAGCGATCGCAACTCCTCCTACACCTAACACTAACCAAAAATTCGTACCATAGCCACTCAACAACAGCAGTACACTCAACCCCAACCAACTCCAAGCTTGCAGTAACCACCCAACGATGGAAAGGGCTTCGCCAACAATTAAGCGATTGCTCAGTTGTGTGTATTTTTCTAAATCGATGTCTGCTAAGGTCAATAACTCACTATTATTGCGAAATAATTTTATCAGACGACGCTGGGCGATCGCTTCGGCTTGAGTTGCCGAAAAACCCAGTTTAATCAAATTTGCAACGGAAGCAGTATTTATATTTGTAGCCGTCAAACGACGACTCATTTCTACTAATCGCAGTTGTTGTTTTGTATATTCCAGTTCATTAGCATCGGCAACTTGTTGTTGCTGACGGAAATTTTGCCCTAAATTCCGCAAGATGTTTTGATTACCTTGCAGTGTAGGGATGCAAAACATCTTACCAATCTGGCCAGGATTACCTAAAATTTTTGCTTGGTTAGAGTTAAAAGTTAAACCAGGTACGCTTAGACAGGCATCTGGAGAAAATCTCGCATCGCTAAAATCTGCTTGGTTGAGAATGCTTGCACCTTGCAAATTGACCGATTGATTAAACTCCACCTCTCGAAAGATGACAGCTTGCTCAAAAGTTGATTCTGGCAAAAGGAGGAACTGATTAAAATTTGCTTTACTAAACTGCGCTTGATTCGCAAAGCGGACATCAGAAAAATCAGCGTTCTCTTGCCACTGTACACTATTGAATTTAGCCAACTCTTTAAAACTTGCTTGGTTGAAGTTGGCAGTCTTTTCAAATATACTGCCTTGAAAATCAGCGAGTTCTTGAAATTGGGTTTGTTTAAAATTAGCTTTTTCAAAAAAAATACTGCCTTGGAAATTGCTTGGTTGCTTGAATTTAGCACCGCTAAAGCTGATGGAACGGCCAAATCGGGTTTCAGTCCAATTAGTGGATTGGAGAAAAGTTGCACCTTGAGCATCCACAGACTGAAGAAAGAATGTATTAGAAAACTTCATTTCGCCATTGAAACGAGTTTGCACCAGTGTCAAGACACCACGAAAGACGGCAATTTCACTCGATGGAGTTGACTGTGTTCCCAAAAGCGATCGACAATCTTTCGAGTTGGTAAGTGACTCTAAGCAAACGAAGCGCAAACGCTCTAGTTCTTTTTGTTCGGTAACGGTGAAAATCGGGGCAATGGCTTGGGCATATAGGGGTGTTCTTAAACCCAAATCGCTGCCCACAAAATCCCCTAAAATTAAAGTATAACTAAGGTCTAAACCCAGAGGTTTTGCACCTAAGTCTTTTCGTAACAGTTGGTAAAAAGCATCACGAAAGCTAGTATTTTCTGGGCGCAAATCAATCACCATCTTTTGCAAATCCACCGTCAAATTGCCTTCGCGCAGTGTGGGTGTGCGTAGACGTTCTTGTAATAATTCCAGAGTTAAGAGTGTGCGTTCTGGTTGCGTTTGTGCTGCTGAACTGGGGAGGGGAAGGAAGAGGAGAATTGATAAGATGCAAAGGAACGCAATCGCAAAGCGTCTCGCAGAGAAAGGAAGCGCAGAGGTACGCAAAGAGAGCTTTTTGGGTATCTTTGCGTACCTCTGGGTACATCTATGTTTAAAAAATAAATTATGCAAATTGTTCGATTAATCGTCGCTAATCAGTAGAACAATTTTACCTGTCACAGAACCACTTTCAATTAGTTGGTGCGCTTTAGCGGCTTCTTTTAGAGGAAATTTGTGGCTAACATGGATTTTTAATTTACTTTCATCGATCCAGGTGGCACATTGTTCGAGAATTTCTGCATGGTGCTGGAGGCTTTCTTCTAATCCTAGCAACGCTGGTGTGAGCATTAATTCTAAACCAATGCGGAGATTGCGTTGTCTAGCAGTTTTCCAAACAGTATTAGCATCTGGTTCGAGAATCGTCACAATATCACCATATACTCGCACTGCGGGGAAGGTTTTGTGAAAGGTTTCGCCGCCTACGGTATCAAAAGCCAAGTCTACACCTTCGCCGCCAGTCCAATCTAATGCTGCTTGCACAAAGTTTGTTTGTTTGTAAAAAATTACATCATCAGCACCTAGTTGTTTGACAAAATCAGCTTTTTCTTCAGAACTTACTGTGGTGGAAACAGTAGCACCTTTGAGTTTCGCCAATTGAATTGCTACATGACCGACACCACCAGCACCCGCATGAATCAAAGCCCGTTCCCCAGGTTCCAATCTTCCCCGTTCGTATAAAGCTTCCCAGGCAGTGATTAATACCAAAGGTGCTGCTGCTGCTTCGGCAAAGGAGATAGACGCAGGTTTACGTGCCACAAACCGCTCATCCACAACGGTATATTCAGCATAATTACCTTGGTGTGCGCCTAATCCGCCGTAGCAAAAATATACCTCATTACCTACGCGAAAACGCTGAACACTAGTACCCACCGCTTCGACTACGCCTGCACCATCACATCCTAATATTGTCGGCGTGCGATCGGGGTAGAAACTGCCTCGGCTACGAAGTTTAGTGTCAATGGGGTTAACGCCAGCCGCCACCAAACGCACTAAAATTTCAGTATTTCCTACAGGAACAGCAGGGTTTGGCACTTCCTGTACTTGCAGAACTTCGGGACTGCCAGCTGCTGTCATCAAGACTGCTTTCACTACTCTTTTCTCCTGGCTTTAGATGCACGTTCATTTGCAACTTTAGCGCAAGAGGGTAGACACAAAGTTATGTCTGAGGGAAAACTGCGATCGCCGATAGCGTAGCATTAGCGAGTCCACAAGCGTCATAGCCCGTCGTAGACATTGCACTGAGGTTATAATAAGTGTACATTTAAATGTACACTTAATTTATATGCTAAAGTACTTAACCATTACGCAAGCTCGACGACAACTATTAGAGTTGCCAGATGAGTTGAAAGATGAGCCAGTGATCATCACCAAACATGGTAAGCCAGTAATGGCAGCACTTAGCTTTGAGCAATTTGAATCTTTGTTAGAAACCCTAGCAATCTTATCTGATCGCGAGTTTGCCCATCAGCTACAGGAGAGTATTAGCCAAGGGGAACGGGAAGAAACTATTAGCTGGAAGGAAGCAAAAGCCCAACTTGGACTCTGATATACCACAACCCGTTAAGATAGAGTATGAAATTGAACTGACACCACTAGCTTTAGAAATGTTGATTGGTGTTAAGGATCAGCGTCATCAGAAATCTTTGAGCGACAGAATCGACAAACTCAAGACAGATCCAGAAAAGCAGGGAAAACCTCTAATTGACAACCTTAAGGGATATCGCAGTGTCAGGGCTGTGGGTCAACGGTACAGAATTATTTATAAAGTAGAACTAGAGAAAGTGGTGGTTTTAGTGGTTGGTGTAGGACTACGGAAAGAGGGTGACAAAGGGGACATTTATACACTCTTGCAAAAATTGTTGTCGGAATGAGTAATTTATGACAATAAGCTTCTTTGCATATAAGCACTTGTAGAAAAGTGGTTTCTTCTTTGAACCGCGTCCCTTGCGCGTCTTCAAGAGTTGGGCACGGAGTAAGAAGGAAGAAGCGATCGCACTTTTGATTAGCAAATTAAAAGGAAAAAACCGTGAAACATTATGTTTCACGGCTTTCAGTGTGGTGTGAGGAGTTTAACTATATATCATGATAAAGTAGCTGCTCAACAACAGTGCAATCGTAACAATTTTGGTAACAAACTTTTTTTGCGATGATAGTCTCAAGCGTAAGGTGTGATGAGATTAAGACTTGCTAACCTGAATCTAGATTTTATAAGGCTTTGAAAACGTAAATATTCTAGCTCTCTGCATCATACCCTTGGAATTCAGCCTTATTCTTTCTCTTTAGATTGACTTTATAAACAGCCCCTGAAAAATCTTAAGCAAATTAATGAGCATCAGTTCATCGGACTCTTGCGAGGATACAAAAAACTTTGAAAGGCTTACAATATAAACACTGTAGCCTTTTTTAGTAAAAACAAATAGATCGCTTTTTTTGAAGTGATCGCACTGTGGCAATCTCAAACCCCACGATTGATTCACTCCACTTGATTGCGATCGCGATCGCAATCACATATTATAAATAATTTTTTGAATTGTTATTTCCCTCGTCTCTGTTGCTTAACTGCATAGCCGTAGGGCAAAGGCCAGTTCGGTTCTTCATCCAAATGGCAACGGGCACGAATCGACCAGTATGGATCGCGGAGCATTTCTCGACCGACGAGAACCAAATCTGCACATCCACGAGTAATTACTTGGTTGGCATACTCAGCCTCCTTTATCATCCCCACAGCCCCTGTTTTAATCCCAGCCTCTTCTCGGATTTTGGCAGCAAAAGGCACTTGATAACCTGTCTGCACGGGAATCTTGGCATGAGGGACTAAACCTCCTGTGGAAACATCGATCAAATCAACGCCTAATTCCTTTAGTTCACGGGATAATATAACTGACTGCTTGAGATCCCAACCTCCCTCCATCCAGTCGGTAGCAGAGAGGCGCACAAAAAGCGGCATCCCGCTTGGCAGAATGTCTCGGATTCGTCTTGTAACCTCCAGCAACAAACGCATTCGGTTCTCCAATGAACCTCCGTAACGATCTGTTCGTTGATTACTTAGCGGCGAAAGAAAAGAATGCAGTAGATATCCATGAGCCGAGTGGATTTCGATAATCTGAAATCCAGCTTGAAGGGCACGCCCGGTTGTGGCAACGAAGGCTTCAATCACCTCTTCAATCCCAGCCTCATCGAGGGGGATGGGAACGGGGCCGCCCTCTTGAAACGGAATTGGGCTTGGCCCGACTACCGGCCAACCTCCTTGTTCAGGTGTTAGCGGTGTACCACCCAGCCAGGGAACATTGCAACTCGCCTTTCGGCCAGCATGAGCTAATTGAATTCCTGCGATCGCTCCCTGTTGACGAAGGAAGCGTACAATCCGAGCTAGTGGCTCAATGTGCATATCGTCCCAAAGACCAAGATCGCCAGGGGTGATTCGTCCTTGGGCTGTCACGGCTGTAGCTTCGACTACAATCAGCCCAATGCCTCCAGCAGCCCGACTTCCCAAATGGACAAAGTGCCAATCATTTGCGAATCCATCCTCTGCCGAGTATTGACACATTGGTGACATTGCGATGCGATCAGGCAGGGTAATATCTCGAATTTTTAGTGGACTAAATAAGTCTACTTCCGGTACATCCGAATCGTGCAGACTTGTTGACTGACAGCCAGGGGAATCTGTTAATTCTAATTCAGTCTGGGCTGGAGATGATGGCAAGGTACTTAGATTCTCTGTAGTCATGCTGTTACTTTTCCGTGCTTTGTGGACTAAAACCCGTGTCCGAGTTAGCTCGGCAAAATCAATTCTAGATAAGGAGTTTCAGATATTGGGTGTCTGATTTTTGTCACTTCCCAAACGATTTTTAACTAATTCCCATAATTCCCCATCCCTCTATAGTGTAGAGATGTAAGGAACTTCCAAATAAAAAAACATCCCATTGCAAACAGACAAGGTAAAATTTTCCCCTGTTCCCTGCTCCCTGCCCCCTCATAGCCCTGCAAACCATTCATAGCCCTGATCCTCCCAATAGCCTTTACGAGGCAATAAATTGCTAACGAATGTAATTTGAGTCACCCACTTGCTTTGCTTGTACCCCAGTTTAATTGGGGATGCTAGACGCATAGGCGCACCATTATCAACTGATAATGGTTGTCCATTCTTTTGATAAGCCATAAGAGTTTGCGGATGTACAGCAGAGGCAATATCCCAGCTTTCATAGTAGCCATCAGCAGATTTGAAGTAAACATAGCGGACGTTTGATTTAGGCTGTACTAGCGCTACCAAGTCTCGCAATCGCACACCTCCCCATTGAGCGATCGCAGCCCAGCCTTCAACACACACATGACGAATTACCATTGAAGTCAAGGGAAGTTTTTGAATATCTGCCATACTCAATTGCATCGCGTTACTAACCTCGCCATCAATCGTCAGGCGAAACTGCGCTGGATCAATTTGCGGGGTGAAGTCAAAGGTATTAATCAGCAATTTGTCTGGTTCTATCGCACTAACAGGAAATTCAGGTACAGGTTTCTGACTTAGTAGGAGTGCTTCAAGACTTTGGTTCAGTGGCTCAGATATTTGCCGCAGATTATCTGAGAACAAATTTGTCCCACAGCCACCTAAAAGAAAGCCTATCCCTGAGAGTCCAGATACTTGCAGTAATTGGCGACGGGATAGGGTGCGTTTGGGAAGAATCAGACTCATATCACCTCTACAGGAACATAGACTTAACTAGACGGATACTTCCTATCTTCAGGGCAAATAATATTTTGTTAGTGAAGAATATCTGCGCTTTGATGCTTTTGATACTAATCTATGAGCAACGGAGGAACAAAGCGACTTTTAAGCAACTGTTGAGAATATTTAAGGAAATCTGATTATTATGCCAGGACTAACTAGCAATTAGGGTGGGTAACATGCCCACCCTAACACTCTAACTTGCTACTGCCTCAGCAGGGGCTTCCTGAACAGCAGTTATAGGTAAATAAACACTAACTTTTTTACGGGTTTTGCCCTTTCTCTCAAACATTACAACACCGTCGATTAAGGCAAACAGAGTGTCATCGCTACCAATACCGACGTTGTTACCAGGGTGGAATTTGGTACCACGCTGACGGACGAGAATGTTTCCTGCACGCACAACTTGACCGCCATAACGCTTGACACCCAGACGTTGGGCATTAGAATCACGACCGTTGCGTGTACTACCTGTTCCTTTCTTATGAGCCATGATTTCCTCTTGTGTATCTTCTTCTTATTATTATTCAGCAGCGGTTTCAACTTCTTCGGCAGGAGTCTCGTCTAAAACGGGAGTTTCCTTCTCTGGTGCTTCTTGGGTAACAAACACTGCACCGTTAAGGGTGATGGAGTCAATCATAAGTCTGGTAATTTCTTGACGATGCCCCCGCTTTTTGCGGGTTTTCTTTTTTGGCTTCATCTTGTATACCAAGACTTTACGACCTCTGTAATGTCGCATTACAGTCCCTTCTACAGTTGCACCTGTTACTAGTGGCTGTCCAATGCTGACTTCGCCATCGTGCTGCACTAGTAATACAGAGTCTATTGTAACTTTTTCATCTGGTTCAGTCGGAAGCAGTTCAATATCGTAAAACCGCCCTGGCTCTACTCGTATTTGTTTGCCGCCAGTTTCAATAATCGCGTAAGTCATGGAATTGTCCTTGAGGTTGCCGTACAGGTAGCTGGTTTGATCTCGTATAGAGACGCTTTTGCCAGCTTTTGTAATATGTCTACCTGATCCGAGCAGGAATTAGACAGACAATCTAATATACTATTTTATTAACAGGTGCTAAGTCAAGCTTTCATTTTGCCAAAAGTCCTCATAGCGATCGCCCGCGCAAAGAATGTAAAGTGTATTTGCAATTCAGAATAAATACTTTTTAGTTAAATACTGACTTCCATCTTAGGGCTGAATTTTGCAAAATACTAGAAACATTTCAACTAAAACTTATATTTTCTTATCAGAATTCACACAATTTTTTTCTTTGTTTTAAAATTAAATTTACCCGCTTAATCTAAAGGTTCTTCACAGAATTTAGTAAATCCACAGAAGTCAAATTACTACATTCAAACCTGATATTTAAAATAGGAGACAGACTATCATGACACAGCAAAATGCTACCCGACTTTTTGAAGCCGTAAAACAAGATCAAGCATTACAGCAAAGGCTCAAAGCAACAGCTGATCCAGAAGCTTTCATCAAGATTGCTCAAGAGCGTGGCTATGATTTCAGCGTCGAAGAACTGGATAGTGAAATCAGCAAATTGTCTGAAGAAGATTTAGCCGCCATTGTCAATCCAGGATGGGGAACCAGACGTCACATTAATCCTAGATAATTCCTATTTTAGGAAACTGAAAATATAGAAACAACTGAATTGACAAGTTTTGCTCCTCAAGGAGATAGTGTTTCATTATCTCTTTTAGGGGCATTTCTGTTAAATGAAGCAACTCTTGGTATTAGTCATTGTCATTGGGTATGGGGATTGTTATCCTGCACCTCTGCTTCCCTACTTCCCACCTGATTAAGTCATGAGTTAGGATGACAATATTTTAATCAGGTGATATGAAAAGAATAGAAGTTGAGCAAAGAACTATCTTAATTGGTTTGGCAGGTAGCCACGGCTATGGTTTAAATCGTCCTGATTCAGATTTTGATTATCGTGGAGTATTTATCGCACCCAAAAAGTACTATTTAGGATTTGATCACATAGAACAAAAAGATACTGGTTGGGATGAACCAGGAATATTTCCATTCGTGGATGGTAACAAAGATACAGTTATATATGAATTAAGAAAAATTCTCCAGTTATTAGCAGGCGCAAATCTCAATGTTTTAGAATTGTTGTGGTTAAATAACTATCCTTTTTTAAGCGCAGTTGGACAGCATTTAATTAATCATAAGCAGTTATTTTTGAGTAAGAAGGTAAAACATACTTACACTGGTTATGCCTTTGCCCAAATCAAAAAAATGGAAACTCATCGGAAATGGTTGTTAAAACCACCACAAAAAAAACCAATACCATCTGACTTCGCCATAGAAGACGAAGTACCCCTGAGCAAAGATGAACTAAACGCTTTTCTGGAATATCTTTATAACTTAATCAGAGGGCGGATTGAGTTTTTAGAAGAAGCGGAACAATTATAGCGCTTCTCGTTTGGATGCAATACATTTTGACCTCTCTCCTAAAAGGAGAGAGGCTTTGAGGCTTACTCCCCAACGCTCGCTCTTAAGGGGCTGGGGGTTAGGTCTGTATTTCACGCAATTGAGAACCGCTATATACCAATTGTTGACGGCAGATATTGATTTTAAAGGAGTGTTAAAACAATACACTTTACCCGATGAAACTTTGGAATATACTCAACAGTTAACCAATAGCCGTAAAGATTTCATCCGCCTGCTTCAGAAAAGCCAAAGTTATCAAATAGCTTTGAGAGAATGGAAAGCTTCTTTATCTTGGCAAGAAAATAGAAATCCGGCTAGGGCAGAAATGGAAAGAAAGTCGGGTTTTGACCTTAAACATGGGATGCACTGCATTAGATTATTACGCAGTGGAGTAGAAATACTGCGGCAGGGTAAAGTGATTGTAGATAGGAGAATAGCTGGTGATGTTGAGGATTTAAAAGCTATTTTAAAGGGTGAGTATTCTTATGAGCAGGTGATGAAAATAGCAGAAGATTTGGTTGCCGAAATGGAAATTGTTTACGAACAATCTGCCCTACGTAACAAACCTGATTTGGAGCAAATTAATGAGTTGTGTATGGAATTGGTAGAAATGCAAAAATGGAGTCATTAGTCATTGGCTGTGAACAAATGACTAACTAGAGAGTGTACATTAAGTCAGCAAAGCCATAGAGGCTGATGATAAGCAATAGCGATGCTGTTAATTGGGTAATTCGTGTTTCGGGTGAAGGAGCGATCGCTTCCCGCACTAAGATGGAAATAGATGCCCCAACTACTAAGCTCAAGCCTAAGATTAAATAGGGCGGTTTGTCCGGTAAAATACTGGCTATTCCCAGCATAGCGATCGCTAATAAGAGCATCAATAATTCTACAAACCTGGGCGGGTTGTATTGGCTAGATAGAATAAAGCTGTTGAACCAAAAAGACCAAATTCTCATATTTCAGTGCTGAGTTAGGAGTTGTGAGTTATATAGTCAGTGCTAAGTGAAGAATTAAAAGTGTGAGATATGAAGCAGCTTTCCATTCAAAACTCTTAACTCTTAATTCTTCACCGGAGGCGGAGCATTTCCGGCTTTGCTCCTAACTTTTAACCTCTAGCCCCTAACTTTTGACCTGTGCCGTTTTTTTGTGCAGTATCACTTTCTGGAAGTTCAACGCCAAAGATGCGGCTAAAAACTTTGGCTACTTTGTAGCCAGAATCAATCGATTCTAAGGGGTCTTTCCGCAGCCTGTGACGCAAGCATAGTGTAATTACACGGTTAATATCATCAACTGTAACTTCAGTGCGTCCTTCATATGCCGTTAAGGCTTTGGCGGCGCGGTTACTAACAATGTCACCCCGCAAACCATCTACATCCAGTTCTGAGCAGACTTCAGAAATTTTTACCCGTAATTCATAGTCAATTTTTACTTCTGGCAAAAGCTGTTGAGCATTGACAATTTGCTCTTGGAGTGCTTCTTGCTGGGATTTGTAGTTTTCGAGAAATGCTGGAGGATTTTGGTCAAAATCTGCTCGTTGTTCTACGATTTGCACCCGCAAGGCTGGTTCTTTTACGGTGTGAATTTCTGCGTGCATCCCAAAGCGATCAAGCAATTGGGGGCGTAATTCACCTTCTTCTGGATTTCCAGAACCTACAAGAACAAAACGCGCTGGGTGACGGATAGAAATACCTTCTCGTTCTACAGTGTTCCATCCACTCGCGGCAGAATCGAGTAGTACGTCTACGAGGTGGTCGTCTAATAAGTTGACTTCATCCACATAGAGAATGCCTCGGTTAGCCTTTGCCAGCAGTCCTGGTTCAAAGGCTTTGACACCTTCAGATAAAGCTTTCTCAATGTCGATTGTGCCACAAACTCGGTCTTCTGTAGCTCCTAGCGGCAGGTCTACCATTTGGACTTTTTTGTGAGCTACGGGAATTTCCGCCCCTTGTTCTAACAGTTGGCGGACTTCATCGCTCATCAAGTCGGGGTCGCTAGGATCGCTACTGAAAGGGTCATTGGCAACCACAGAAATTTCTGGCAGCAGATCCGCCAGCGCCCGGATAGTTGTGGATTTGCCGGTGCCGCGATCGCCCATGATCATTACACCACCAATTTTGGGGTCAATCACGTTCAATAGGAGCGCCAGTTTCATTTCTTCCTGGCCCACAATTGCCGTAAAAGGAAATACCACGCGACGCGCACTTGCCGTGGATTGAGCAGTTGGACTCACTAAATTACCTTAACAATATTTTTCTTATTACAGTTCTCTATTGTGACACAGGTCGGGTCTGGGGGAGTGAGAAGATCGGGGGCAGGGGGAGCAGGGGAGCAGGGGGACAAGGGGACAAGAGGTGAGAACTTGAAACAAGTCTTTCCCCTTGTCCCCATTTCTCCTTGTCCCCAATGCCCAATGCCCATTCCCCTACCAACCAATATCTATTGGGCACAAATGCCTACTAGCTGCGTCAACTATCTTAATTTGTCTACTTTAGTTTTTTTGGTGCAAAAGTTCCATCAGTAGAGAACAAACAACTACCAACTCATCAATCCTGTACTAAGCATAAATACTTGTAGACTATATGGTTAGTAGATTCAATCGTAAAAGCGAACAATGGCGTGTGTGGGTAGCTAATGCATCATTCAAATCTATGAAATCATCTTTTATTGTTCAGAATTGGCGACGACTACTCAAGTCTCTTTTTCCGATTCTCGTTTTAATATCCTTTATTACCGTATTGTTGGTGGACAGTTTCACCCCTGCTGTCGCACAGTTACCCCGTCAGGAAATTCGCGGGGTTTGGATGACTAACAATGATTTTGACACCCTCAAAAATCGGGAAAAAGTGCAGGATGCGGTGAGTCAATTACGACGGCTTAACTTTAACACAATCTATCCAGTGGTGTGGAATTCTGGCTATGTAATGTATCCCAGTGCGATCGCACAACGTGCAGGTATTCAACCTTTTGTCTACAAAGGTTCAGATGGACATGATATTCTTGCAGACCTGATTAACCAAGCTCATCGCAAAGGACTGCTGGTGATTCCCTGGTTTGAGTTTGGGTTCATGGCTCCCCCAACTTCAGAATTGGCACTGAATTATCCTGATTGGTTCACACAAAAGCGGGATGGTAGCCAAACTTCCATTAGTGCGGCTGGTGAGGTTATGTGGCTTAATCCGTTCCATCCGCAAGTGCAACAGTTCATCACCAATTTAGTGCTGGAAACTGTCACCCAATATGATGCCGATGGCATTCAGTTTGACGATCACATGAGTTTGCCCCACGAATTTGGCTACGACCAATATACAGTTTCTTTGTACACCAAAGAAACCAAGAATCCTCCCCCAACTAATTCCCAAGATGCGGCATGGGTAAAGTGGCGGGCAGATAAAATTACGGCGTTCATGGTACAACTTAACCAAGCTGTGAAACAGAGAAAACCCCAGGCGATTTTCTCTGTTTCTCCTAATTACTATGATTTTGCTTACAAGTTTCACCTGCAAGATTGGCTGAGTTGGATGCGGCAAAATATTGTTGACGAGTTAATTGTGCAAGTTTATCGTCCTGATCTACAAAGTTTTGTGGCAAATATTTCCCGCCAAGAAATTCAAGAAGCACAACAAATAATTCCAACTGGAATTGGCATTATGACAGGGTTACGAAATAATCCAGTTCCCATGCAGAAAATTAAGTCTCAGGTGCGGGCTGCTCAAGAACGTGGTCTAGGCGTAACCTTCTTTTATTATGAAAGTCTTTGGAATGATGCTCTAGAACCCTTAAATGAGCGACAAGCTGGATTTCAAAGTCTCTTTCCATCTTCAGCACTCCGTGCCAAAGTTGAATAGCTTTTTTGTTGAATTTAAGTTCGGCGAAGTTAATAAAATTTACTTTCAGGACTGATATAGGAATCCGCTTTTATTTTTGAACTTATTTGCGTAGATAGGGAGTAGGGAGTCAGCTTTTGAAGAAAGGGTTCCCTTCGACTTGGCTCAGAGAACACTCCCTCTGAATTTTCAGCATCCTTGTAAAACTTGAACAGCAGTCAACTTTAGATCAGCAAAGACCAGTGAAACGATGGCTGCGGCGGGCTGCGCCTACGCCTATTTTAAGAAGTGCATTGTTTGACCTTTGTAAGTGATCGCCCCGGAGTTTCTTGAAAGTACGATGGCTACGCCCGCCGCAAGCATCGCAGTAGCAGTAATTGATTTTTGGCTGCAAAGCTAATTGCTCTTACTAGTAATGCCATCGCAGAGAGTGCGATCGCTGACATTGGGATTTGATTGTAAATAACCACGTAGCCTAGCGCAACTGTAGACTATTAAATCATCTAGGTTATTTAGGTGCGTCCAGAGCTTGACGGTTTTGTCATAGCTGCAAGCAACGGTTTTAGTAACAAATGCTTTGTATGAGATATTAATAAAACATCTCAAAATTACCCGATTTATCTTTGAGCTAAAGACTATTAATACTAACAAGTAAAATAAAGATAACGATAAAACTACTAAATCTGTATGTCTCAAGTTTCTATTATCATTCCTACTTTAAATGAAGCAACTAACTTAGGAAGTACATTGCGCCAACTGACTTTACTTAATCCTCCTCCTTCTGAGGTGATAGTGGTAGATGGTGGCAGCCAAGATCAGACGGTGACAGTTGCAAAGCAAATTTTTGAGTCATTTAATCAAACTTTGAATGTACAATTTCTTTTATCTCAACAACCAGGGCGTTCTCTTCAGATGAACTATGGAGCATCAGCAGCAACTGGAGATATTCTTTGCTTTCTTCATGCAGATACTTGGGTTCCAGATGATTTAATTACCGTCATCAATAAGACGCTGGCAGAACCTACCGTTGCCTGTGGCGGGTTCATTTCTCTGATGTCAGGATCTCAAACAACTCGTTGGGGTATCTCTCTACATAATTATCTAAAAACCTACTACGCACCACTATTATTTAAGCCTCACCTATTTTTTCGAGGATTGCGTCTGTTGTTTGGAGATCAAGTAATGTTCTGTCGTCGGATTGATTTTTGGGATTGTGGCGGATTTGATGAGGCATTGCCGATTATGGAGGATGGAGATTTATGTTTAAAATTAGTTAAAAAAGGACGTATTTATCTGGTAAATCGTATTGTTCATTCCTCAGATCGTCGCGTAGCCAAATGGGGTAGCTTCAAAGCAACCGTAATTTATCTTTATATTGGGTTTTTGTGGGGAATTGGTGTTAATGCAAATTATCTTAAACAGTTTTATCAAGATATTCGCTGATTTAAGCTCCAATCATAGTGAAGATAGGATATCCGCGTTGAGGCATTAAGGGGATAGTCTGTTTTCAAGTAAGAGCGAATGTATTCCGGAACGGAGGGTGCAACTTTTAAAAAATCCTGACGATACCACTTCAAGATTTTATTACAGTAAAGTGTTTTGCTCTCTATGTCATAACGGACTTTTTCAGGGTTATTTATGAAACGACGCGCATCTTCATCTAATTGCTGACTGACTTGCTCAGGAAAGTAAGCTCCCGAACGTAGTAAAGGACAACCAACCGAAGCACAAACGATTGCAAAATGAATTCGTGGCTCCTGCAATTTGTCCCGTAGAATAGAGTTCTCAATTTCAGCTAAACTATAACTTTCCCCAAAAATATAATAAGCGCGACGTTGGAAGAACCACAAAAAAGCTAGCCAGTTGGGAATCCCTAAAATTCGCGGACGAATCGATTCTATCGGGTATCTCTCTAAAATTGTCGAAATGGTGAACGCATTGTAAAGATTAATCCACAATGCCAATTGTTCCAGATTGTTGCTATTAGATTTAAAAACCAGATTTCTTTCGCTTGATAACCAATCTGCAATTGCTTGGGGTTGCTCTTTTTTCCAAGCTACATAGTCTACACGACCCTCTTGATCAACATACTGACGCAACAACCTGTCCCAAAGTTCAAAATCAATCATTATCGCTGTGTTGATATATTAGCTGTTTTTTTTACTTATAACAATCAAAACCGAGAAAATAGGGGGATTAAAAGTAGGTTTTTTAAGCTTCTCAGTAACTTTCTCTTTCACGAATGATTTAAGATTGCTATACATTACAAAGTTAATAGCAAATTAAGTCTAGATAAATTTTTTGGCTTGCCTTAGTAAAAGTTTGTTTGTGCGTAACGTTATTTTATTCTGTTACTAGTATTTTTATCAATCCAGCAAGAGGAAAATTCGTAATTTATTCATCTTCATTTCAAATACCTCTTCAATTATAAGAAAGCCTCTCAGCTAGAGGGTGTTAGAGGCTAGGAACTTTGTTATCTGCTTTTATAAAAGCTACCTCTATTACCAAACCTTTGCCTCTAACTATGGAGTATTTGATGGCATATATGAATAATAGTCTAAGTTAAGTTTATATGTAACTACTGATACAAAGCAAAAATACTACGATTATGCAATCTAAAATTCCAGCAGGGCTAATATCTTAATTTCTCACTCTAGGTGTACAAAGCTTAATTTAACGCTGAAACTTCTGATAGATTATAAAAACTTTTTTTTGGGTTACAACCTTAGATATCTCAGTATTAACTAATGGAATTACAAAAGGATTGACTACAATGGAAAATATCAACGCAGCAAAAATGACAGAGCGTTATATTGCTTTGGTTATCGGAATCGCTTATTTGCTTTTAGGTTTAGCTGGCTTTATACCAGCTTTAGTTTCATTGCCAGGAACGAACGAATCTTTTATTCCACTTGATGAATCTACCGGCGCTTATTCTGCTGGCTTTGGTTATATCTTTGGTCTAATTCCTACCAACTTTTTGCATAACCTTGTACGCTGCGCTGTAGGCTTGCTTGGAATTACTTCTTACAGTAATGCTAGCAGTGCACGCTTGTTCAACCGTGCTTTTGCAATTTCTTATGCTTTGCTGGCTGTCATGGGATTGTTGCCTTTCGCTAAGACATCTTTTGGTTTAATGCCACTGTTTGGTTACAATGTTTTGCTCAATGCATTAGCAGCGATCGCAACTGCTTATTACAGCATTGTCATACCAGCTAAAGTCAAGGGCGTTAATGTAGCGGAAAATATTTAACTCTTCTTGTATCCAATCAGCTTTGATGGCAGAAAAATAAGTAAGGCAGGGGGAGCAGGGCAACCAGAGGAAGCACGAAAAGAAAAAAACTTGATTTTCTTAGCATAAACCCAGCAAAGTTTTAGAATTTTTCTCTCTTTCTCTCTGTGTTCTCTGTGCCTCTGCGGTTCGTTGTAAATCCTTCAGTGTAGTGTCAGTTAATTGCTGATTGAGGTGATCGCAATGACACAAAACAACAATCCTCCTGACTGGACACGACGACAACTACTCCAGTTCGGGCTAGCAGGAATGACTTTACCACTCGCTGCCTCTCAACTACCCAATTGCCAAAAGCGGAACTTATTAGTTATGGAAAGCTCAAAGCAAGTTGATTCTAGAGCTACTGAAGGACAGTTGTTGTCTCGGCCAACTCGCCCCACAACAACCGCTTTGACCGGGTTACACCCACTAGGGCTGGATGGGCAGCGAGATGGTTTTGTCTATGTACCTGAAACCTATCGAGCAGATCAGTCTGCTCCACTCATATTGATATTGCATGGAGCCGGAGGCGATGCAGAGGGTGCGCTAAAAATCTTGTATCATCTGGCAATTCGTTTTGGGACAATTCTGTTGGCAGTAGACTCACGCCAACAAACTTGGGACATTATTCGGGGTGGCTATGGCCCTGATATTGCCTTTATCGAGCGGGCACTAGCACAAACTTTCAGTCATTATGTTATCAATCCGAACCAGGTAGCGATCGCTGGTTTCTCTGATGGTGCTTCCTACGCCCTTTCGGTTGGCATTACCAATGGCGACCTGTTTAACCACATTATTGCTTTTTCACCCGGATTCATGGTTCTTGCTAGACAATCCGGGAAACCGCATATATTCATCTCTCATGGAAAGTCGGATCAAGTTTTACCAATTGAACGGTGCAGTCGCCGGATTGTGCCGCAGTTAAAACAAGCAGGCTATGACCTAGAATACCGTGAGTTCAACGGGTTACATACAGTTCCTACTGCGATCGCCGAAAGAGCTATGGAGTGGTTTACTCAATCAGCACCGGATAAAACGTTTCATCTGTGACATCAAAATAATCAACATTGCTTTACATATATTGTTTTTTCCACGTCCACCTACTTATCTAAAGAATAGATATGGAAAGAGAAATTAAAGATTCAGATGGAATTACATGGACTTGTATTCAAGCATTTTCGGGTCTTTCTAATACCTCAAAAGCTCAAGATGCAGCTGAGGTCGAAGGAGAACCAGATACTTACTGGGTTGTCTGTACTCCTAGTGGCGGCGCACAGTCTGTACGGCTGAAGTTACAGGGTAAATGGGAAGAAGAATACTCTGATGAGGCGTTACTTAAGGAAATTAGAACGCAGCAATAATTGACGTTGTTGATTAATCGGAATGAATATAAGTTTATCAAAGTCCTCCTTTTTAAGGAGGATTTAAACTTATGGATACCTCAAGTACTATTTTTAAAATAACCTCTAAGACGCACAAAAAAAGCAACTAAATATTATGAAAAATACAGTAATTATTACAGGCGCATCGCAAGGAATTGGCAAAGCTACAGCATTATTGTTTGCCCGTCACAACTATAATGTTGTGTTGGCAGCTCGTCAACTTGACCGTTTAGAAGCTACTGCTGCACAGATACGGGAACTTGGACAAGAAGCGATCGCTATTTCTTGCGATGTGAAAGATCCTTTACAAGTAAACAATCTGATCCAGAAGGGAATAGATCATTTTGGTCACATAGACGTATTAATTAATAATGCCGGTATCTTTTGCTTAGGGCCCGTCGAGGATTTTAGCTTAGATGATTGGCATCAGATAATTGATACCAATTTGTGGGGCTACATCCATACTATTAATGCCATCCTGCCCCATTTCTTAGAACGTCGCAAAGGAACCATTGTTAATGTCAGTTCTATTGGTGGTATAGAACCGATTCCTTATCACATTCCTTACACAACCACTAAGTACGCCATAACTGGGTTGACAAAATCGTTACACGCAGAGTTATCACCTAAAGGCATTCACGTTAGCGGAATTTATCCCAGTTTTATCAGTACTCAACTGATGGAACGAGCAATATTTCGCGGTAAGGACGAAGAAGCGGCTCAAGCGCGTTCTGAGTTGGTAGGTAAAGCAATTCAAGCTCCTGTACTAGAAAAGCCTGAAGATGTAGCAAAATCAATTTGGGAAGCAGTAAAGGATCAGCGTTCTGATGTCATAGTAGGCACAGCAAATTTTTGGAAAGCTGTTTATCACTTGTCTCCTAATTTGATGCAGTCAGCTGTTCGCCGCCTCTTCGGTATGGAAGAACGAACAGGCAGGGGAGCAGGGGGCAGGGAGCAAGCGGGAGAACCCCATACATAAATTTAGGGGGGAGCAATGCTCCAAAGTGAGATGGGGTAAGCAGGGGAGGCAGGGGGAGAGAAATAAGTAAGTGTATTTACGGCTATTTAAGTAGTAAAAATTACTAAAACTTTCTCTTTGCTCCCCCTGCTCCCTCTGCTGATTTCACTTTTTCGCGTTGCTCTTCTCCCCTGCCCCCTGCCCCTTTTCCTCTTCTTTGACTCTGCCATTGGAAGTAACAACCAAGGTAGAGGTTATGGCAACAACTTTTCAGTAGTGTAGAGGCTTAAAGTAACCTGGAAATTTCTCAATGGCATATCAGGGCGTAATTTTGGATGTCGATGGGACGCTTGTTATCAGTAATGATGCCCATGCTCAAGCCTGGGTAGAAGCATTTGCAGCATTTGGCTATGAGGTAGAGTTCGAGCAAGTTCGACCATTGATTGGCATGGGAGGCGACCAGGTTATTCCTAAGTTTGCGCCAGGACTTTCTGATAAAGAAGGAAAAGGTAAGGAAATCGCCGACAAACGCAAAGAACTGATCATCAACAAGTTTAGCGCAAATCTGACTCCTGCTAATGGTACGCGGCAACTAATATTGAAGATGCTCTCTGTTGGGTTGCGTTTAATCATCGCTACTTCAGCAACGAGTGAAGAACTGTCAGTGTTGCTCAAAGCTGCACAAGTTGATGATTTACTCAGTCAGGATGAGGCGGCAACATCTAGCGATGCCGAAGCTTCCAAACCTGCTCCAGATATTGTGGAAGCGGCTTTGAGTCAGTTGAAGATGCAGCCATCCGAGGTAGTAATGCTGGGCGATACTCCCTACGATATTGAGTCTGCAAATAAAGCTGGTGTTGACGTGATTGCGCTTCGTTGCGGTGGTTTTGATGATAGTCAGTTAAAAAATGCGATCGCAATTTACAACGATCCTGCTGACTTGTTAGCACATTATGACACCTTACCTCTAGCAACCAAAGCAATGACGAGCAAATAATCATTTAAAAATGCCGCCGTTTACTGCTTTGGCCAGTTGCCAACTTTTCCAGCCATGTTGATGCTTCTTTGTACAGTTTGAACTGGCTTTCACTGGCACGAAACTCTCTTGTGTGAACCATTCTTCTGCCCTCAATCCAATTTGTGCCGTGGTACTTGTGCAGCAATTCGTGATACAAAACAAACTCACTCACAAATTCAGGTACACTATCATTGTCAAGGGTTAAGCTGATCACAACCCTATCTCTAGCTGGCTCATAGTGCCCAAACTTCCGGTAAGTGTGAATTTGGCTCCATGCAAGACGCGGTTTGGCAAGAGTTGCAGCAAAATATTCACAGTTTAGTTTGTCAAATAACTCATTTAGGTTATAAAACTTACCTTGTGGGTTTTCTGCAATTACTTCCGCAATTAAATCAAGCTCTAGCAGTACATTACTGTATTCTTCAGAACTGGCAAACGACCTAATTAGTCGCGTATTATCTTGATTTCTCCCAAAAAGAGCAGATTCCACTAATGCTCTCATTACTTCTTCTGACGCATTAATGAACCCCTCATTAACAATAATATGAACAGCATAACCAGACCTTTTGACCTTATATAAAAGTGCAAAACTAGTGGATTCAATCATTAGTTTTACCGACTCTTGACCATGTTTTATTAACATTTTTTTAGCAATCTGCTGCATACGAAAAGTACCTTCCAGGTGAAGGTGCAGGTTAACTTCGTCCGTTAAGAACTTCATCCAAGAGTAAATTTGCCGCGATGAACGACTTAGGTTTGCTGGTGTTGCTTGCTTGTTAAAACATATTTCTTCAATGGCTGTTACTGTTTTTACTAAACTTTGTGTTATTTGTTGAGTTTGTGCAGATTTTAGACTAGAATTAGATACTAAGTTATAAATCGATTGCAAAATAACATTCTGTTGTGTTTTAATATTTTTTAATCGGATATTATCAACGTTCATTTATTATGTTATTGTTTCTGATTTTCGGATAAAAATTTACTACAAAAACCAATCATTAGAAACTTTCTTTCAATAGGTCAAATATAGCTCTATTGAAGTAAACTCCCTCCAGTATTAGAGGTTGTTTGGAAAGTGGTTGGGTGTGATTTTAGGCACTTATTGATCCCCCCTAACCCCCCTTAAAAAGGGGGGAACCGGAATCAGAGTCCCCCTTTTTAAGGGGGATTTAGGGGGATCTAAAACGTTTTGCTACCAAGATAAGGACTTTTCAAACATCCTCTTAGAAGCGATCGCTTCATAGTCGGCTTAAACTCCAGCACAAGCATGGCGAAGCTAAAGCAGGGCGCTATATTACACAAAACCCACCATTCCTAAACATACTGATATAGCAGTCCTAAATCCAGGGCTATTTCATTCTCATTTAGTCCGCCTCAGAATGAATTCTGAGTCTAAAGACGACTGAGAAAAGGTTATAGTCCGTTAAAACGGACTTTAGCTATTAGCCCGGAACTTCAGTTCCGGGCGGTTTCTGTGTAGAACGAAGAACCGTTATAACACTTGATATTTTTGTGCTACTAAGCAAGACGACGTAACACCATGATAGAACGGTCTGTAACTGGCACAGTTTGCTCACCTATAATCAATTTTCCTGGGCTAAGAAAGCGAGATTCGTTGGTGTCAATAACTATTTCCCATTCTCTATCTTGGAAAACATTGGGTAAAGCAAACTCAATCGTTTCGTAGTGAGCATTAAAAAATACCAGAAAGCTCTCATCAATAATCCGTTCACCACGGCGGCCAGGAGTAACAATGCCCTCGCCATTCAAGAAAATTTCCATAGCTTTGGCATAACTAACTAGCCACTGCTTTTCAGTCATTTCACTACCATCGGCATTAAACCAACCAATATCATTGATCCCAAAACCGTGAATAGGACGGCCTTGAAACCACTTACGCCGTCTAAATACTGGATGCTTATGACGAAAATCAATCAGTTCGCGGCTAAAATCTAGTAGTTCGGAATTAGACTTTTGTAAACTCCAATCACGCCAGGAAATTTCATTATCTTGGCAGTAGGCATTGTTGTTACCCTTCTGAGTGCAACTAATTTCATCTCCTGCTAGTAGCATGGGTACGCCTTGCGAGAGCATTAGAGTTGCTAAAAAGTTGCGTCGCTGACGTTCCCGTAAGCGGATTACGTCTGGGTCATCGGTTTCTCCTTCTACACCGCAATTCCAAGAGCGGTTATGGCTTTCCCCATCCCGGCTATCTTCGCCGTTGGCCTGATTATGCTTTTCGTTGTAGCTGACCAAATCATTGAGCGTGAAGCCATCATGAGCAGTGATGAAATTAATACTGGCACTGGGATTACGCCCGTTTGCTTGGTAAAGGTCAGGGCTGCCAGTAAAACAGTAAGCAAATTGTCCGAGGCTATCATCCTCACCACGCCAAAAATCCCGGACAGTATCACGATATCTGCCATTCCATTCAGACCAACGTAAAGGAAAATTGCCAACTTGATAACCGCCTTCTCCCAAATCCCAAGGTTCAGCAATCAGCTTCACATCTGCCAGAACTGGATCTTGATGAATAATATCAAAAAAAGCTGCGAGATTATCTACTTCATATAGTTCTCGCGCTAATGCTGAAGCTAAGTCAAAGCGAAAGCCATCAACATGCATTTCTGTTACCCAATAGCGCAGGCTATCCATGATTAACTTCAAAACTTGGGCATGACGCACATTCAGAGAGTTGCCGCAGCCTGTGAAGTCCATGTTGTAACGGGAATTATCTTTAACCAAGCGATAGTACACGGCATTATCGATGCCTCGCAGTGACAATGTTGGTCCTAAATGATTGCCTTCACCAGTGTGGTTATAAACTACATCTAAAATCACTTCAATGCCAGCAGAGTGTAAGTCCTTGACCATCTGCTTAAACTCGGTCACTTGTTGTCCGAGTGAGCCACTAGCACTGTAACCGGAGTAGGGTGTCAAAAAATTAATGGAATCGTAGCCCCAATAATTTTTGAGTCCTTTATCCGCCAGAAATCCTGGAGAGGATAAAAAGTGATGCACAGGCATCAATTCCACAGATGTGATTCCTAGTTGTTGAAGATATTGAATTGCGGCTGGATGTGCTAGCCCTGCATAAGTACCACGTAATTCTTCTGGAATTTCTGGGTGTAGCTTAGTAAAGCCTTTAACATGAGTTTCATAAATAATGGTTTCGTGCCACGGTATAGAAAGTAGTTTGTCGTCTCCCCAATCAAAAGACTGATCGACAACAATACACTTCGGCATAATTTCGGCATTATCTAAATCAGAAAAAGCTAGGTCTTGTTCTGGTGCATCTAAAGAGTAGCCAAAATTAGCTGGATTATCGCTAAATTCCCCATCAATTGCTTTAGCATAGGGATCAATTAGTAGTTTATTAGGGTTAAATCGATGACCAAGTTCTGGGGCCCAAGGACCATGTACTCTAAACCCATAGCGTTGTCCAGGGCCTACTCCTGGTAGATAAGCGTGCCAAACAAAATTATTTTTTTCTGTTAAAGGTAAGCGAATTTCACGATTATCAGTATCAAATAAACAAAGTTCTACACCTGTTGCATTTTCGGAAAATAAAGCAAAGTTGGTGCCTTTCCCATCCCAAGTAGCACCCAAGGGATATACATTTCCAGGCCATACAGCTATATACATAAGTGAAATACCAAAAGTTAATTTTAGTGTTAGTAAAAAACTTGAAAATATGTTTAATACTAATTTGTATAAGTTAATTTAAAGTTTCAAGGTAATGAATTTCAATTAACTAAATATTACTATTTTAATTTTTAAGAATCTAGAAAAACAACTTATTTCAGTTTGAGGCAATAACAAAATTTTTATATTGTTAACTGAAAATATTGGGATTGTCCTCTGTTACTACTAAACTCATAAATTTATTAACAAGTTTATTTGCAAGTTTTTTTAGTTTCATTAATTTACAATAAACAACAAATATCTATATCTATCAAAGTGAATAAATATATTTATACCAACGTGTATATTTACTTAAAACATCTTTTATGAAACTATCATATAAATTTTTTATTGACTTATTGTTGTAGCATTTATATGTAGTAGCAGGCATCATCTAGAGTGATAGGATGTCAAACATGGGTTGCTTTTAGCGAATGCACGATCGTTGTAGAAGAAATAAGTTTACTACATCAGCCCTCTGTCTTCGTACTCTTTTTTTTAAAAAGATATTGTTATGAGCCAGTATATTTTCAGTAGCCTCACGGCTGATGAAGAACTTAATTTTTCTGATGAAACAGAGGTTTTTGTCTTCCCCACTTCTTTCGCCCAGCAGCGATTGTGGTTTCTCGACCAATTAGCATCGGGCAATCCATTTTACAATGTGTCAACAGCACTTCGCCTGAAAGGTTCCCTCAACTTTACCGCCTTAAAGCAGACATTCAACGAAATTGTCCGTCGCCACGAAACCTTACGCACTAGGTTTGTGATCGTAGAACAGCAACCAGTGCAAGCGATTCCTGCGGAAAGCTGCGCTAACGCACCCAGCTTAACCAT
This sequence comes from Nostoc sp. FACHB-888, assembly GCF_014696655.1. Taxonomy (NCBI): domain Bacteria; kingdom Bacillati; phylum Cyanobacteriota; class Cyanophyceae; order Nostocales; family Nostocaceae; genus Nostoc; species Nostoc sp. FACHB-888. Next base: position 106,385 of record NZ_JACJQM010000020.1, read on the forward strand.
ACCTCTTCCCCTAATAGATATACGCAATTTCGATCAAGAACGTGAGACACAAGTACGGCGAATCGCAACCGCAGAGGCTCAACATCCTTTTAATCTCACCACTGGGCCATTGCTGCGAGTGAAGCTATTACAACTAGATGAAGCCGAATATGTACTGCTGCTAAATCTACATCACATTGTTGCCGATGGCTGGTCAATTGGGGTGCTGATTAGAGAACTGGGGGTATTATATAAAGCTTTTGTAGAAGATAACCGATGTCTGATGTCTACGCTTCTGCCAGAACTACCCATTCAGTATGCAGATTTCGCCCAATGGCAACGGGAGTGGCTGCAAGCAGTGGGGGAAAACGGCTGTTCACCTTTACAAACGCAGTTAGCTTATTGGCGAAAGCAATTAGATGGGATTTCGGTGCTGAATCTCCCCACCGACCGAGTAAGACCAGTAGTTCCAACCTATAGGGGTGCAAAACAATTTTTAGAACTACCACAATCCTTAACTCAAGCGCTAGAGACACTTAGCTACCAAGAAGATGTAACCTTGTTCATGACAATGCTTACTGCGTTTCAGACTTTGCTCTATCGCTATACGCAGCAAGAGGATATTGTAGTAGGTTCAGCGATCGCTAATCGCAACCGTAGCGAACTAGAAGGATTAATTGGTTTTTTTGTCAATAGTTTGGTGCTACGTAGCGATTTATCAGGGAACCCGACGTTTCGAGAATTATTAAATCGAGTGCGAGAGGTAACTTTGGGAGCTTATGCTCATCAGGATTTGCCCTTTGAAAAGCTGGTGGAGGAACTTCACCCAGAGCGAGATTTGAGCCGTCATCCGTTATTTCAAGTCGTATTTAGTCTGCAAAATACTCCCATTGAAGCACTAGAGTTACCTGGGTTAAAGCTTTCGTTATTCGACTTCGACAGTAAAATTGCAAAGCTTGATTTAGAGTTCCATCTGTGGCGAGATTTGGAAACTCTGAAAGGAGAAGTGGTGTATAGCACTGATTTATTTGATCAAACCACCATTACGCGAATGCTGGGGCATTTCCAAATACTGTTAGAAAGCATTGTCGCTAATCCAAAAGAGCGTATTTCAGATTTAGCTTTGCTTACTGAAGGAGAACGACAGCAGTTATTAATTGATTTGAATGACACTAAGAAAAGTTACCCAGATAACAAGTGTTTCCATCAGTTATTTGAGGCACAGGTGAAGCAAACGCCCGATGCCACTGCACTAGTATTTGGTAATCAACAAATCACATACAAAGAGTTAAATATACGCAGCAATCAACTTGCACATTATCTCAAAAAAAGAGGTGTAGAAACTGAAACTTTAGTTGGTATTTGTGTGGAGCGATCGCTAGAGATGATCATCGGACTATTAGGTGTACTCAAAGCTGGCGGCGCATACTTACCTTTAGATCCCAGCTATCCTCAAGAGCGTCTTAACTTCATGTTGCAAGATGCACAAGTTTCAGTATTACTGACACAAGAAAAATTACTTCAGCATTTTACAGAGTTCTCAAATCAAATTATTAGTATAGATAAAGATTGGGCAGCTATTACACAACATAGTCGAGAAAACCCAAACAGTTGCGTAAGACTTGAAAACTTAGCTTATGTCATCTATACCTCTGGCTCAACAGGGCAGCCAAAAGGCGTTTTAATCGAACACCGAGGGCTGTCTAATTTAGCAGCAAATCAGATTGAGGTTTTTAATTTACAACCGAGTAACCGCATTCTGCAATTCGCATCATTGAGTTTTGATGCCTCAATTTTTGAGATTGTAATGGCATTGGGAATAGGAGCAACCCTTTATTTAACAAATAAAGAATGCCTTCTCTCTGGAAAAGCTTTGCTCCAACTATTACGCGAAAAATTTATTACCCACGTTACCCTTCCACCTGCGCTTTTGGCAGTTTTACCTACAGAATCATTACCTGCATTGCAAATTATTATTAGTGCAGGTGAATCATGTTCTGAGGATATAGTAAAACGTTGGTGGAGTCCTAGCCGTAGGTTTTTTAACGCTTACGGGCCTAGTGAAGCAACTGTTTGGTCAACTGTTGCAGAAATTAAGTCTGTGAATGAAAAACCGCCTATTGGCCGCCCAATTGCTAACAATGAAATTTATATATTAGATAAGCATTTACAACCTGTACCAATTGGGATTTTAGGTGAATTATACATCGCTGGTGACGGACTAGCACGAGGTTATCTTAACTGCCCCGAATTAACTGCTAAAAAGTTTATTTCCAATCCTTTTAATGGTAAAAAAAGAGCAAGGCTTTACAAGACGGGTGATTTAGCCAAATATCGAGCAGACGGTAATATTGAATTTTTAGGGCGCATTGATAATCAAGTAAAAATTCGCGGCTTCCGCATTGAATTGTCAGAGATTGAAACAGTTATAAATCAGCACAATAATGTAAAAAAAGCGATTGTAATTGTTCAAGGCAATTTATATGATAATAAGCATTTAATAGCTTACATTGTTTCTAACTCACCGCAGGAGCAAACAATTATTGAACTACGTCAATTCTTAAAAGAAAAATTGCCAGAGTACATGAGACCAAAAGCTTTTGTAATTCTGGATTCTCTGCCGTTAACGGCTAATGGCAAAGTGGATCGTTATGCGCTAAAAGCATTTAATAGTCAGAGTCACTCAATCGATAAAGTTTTTACTGCTCCTCGTACTGCAACTGAATCAACCTTGGCAAAAATCTGGGCTGAAGTCCTGAATGTTGAGAATGTAGGTATTCAGGATAACTTCTTTGATTTGGGAGGAAATTCGCTGTTGGCTATACGTTTATTAGACCAGATAAATAAACAGTTTGAGCGGGATTTACCTTTATCTAACCTGTTTTTAAATCAAACAATTGAAACTTTAGCAATTGCACTATATACAAAAACAGATTCTCTGGCGTGTTCTCCTTTGGTTCCGATTCAAGCGAATGGTTCAAATCCGCCTTTCTTCTGCGTACATCCAATCTTTGGTGTTGTTTTTCCTTATTATGAATTAGCTCATCAATTGGGGATAAATCAGCCATTTTATGGACTACAGCCTATTGGAATTCATGGGGAAACTCCACTAAACTGCATTGAGGATATGGCTACCCAATACATTGAAGCATTGCGCTCAGTACAACCAAAAGGGCCTTATTTTATAGGAGGTTGGTCTTTCGGAGGTTGGGTTGCTTTTGAGATGGCTCAACAACTTCAAAATTCTGGGGAAGAAGTAGCTCTACTTGTCGTGCTTGACACCGTAGCACCAATTAAGAGCAATTTACCTTCTTTAAGTAATGCTTTAAAGTTTATTTTTACTACAGTAGTGCCATATATGTGGCCCTTTATCCTCGATTATTTGTATCTAATTAGTGCTCCTAGTAAAAACTGGATTAATAGTTTAACTTCTCGATTTCCTACTTTTGAGAACTTGACGCGATACTCCTTTTGGGAGTCGCTGATGCGATCGCTCATAACAAATCTGTTCTCGCATTTCACCCAAAAGGGGGATGCCACAGTCAACCTTATATCTAATGAATCTAAGCGAAGGCTTTTAAGTGAGCCAGCAATTGTCCCTATACTTCGTGTTTTTTACGCTAATAGCCAAGCAGTTCTCAAGTACGTTCCCCAAGTTTACCCTAAGCGAATTAATCTTTTTAGAACAAAAGTTCAGTTAAACATTGCCGAGGAGGAGCCGAGTATGGGTTGGGATCACTTAGCTGTGGGAGGAACAGAAATTCATCATATTCCTGGCAATCACCTAACCATGCTCAGAAAACCCCATATTCAGGTTCTCGCAGCACAGTTAAGAGCCTGTATTGAGAAAGCACAAACTTTAAAGTAAGGATCAATATGTCTTCTGAAGAGGTCTTTGTTTTTCCAGTATCTTTTGCCCAACAACGGTTATGGTTCCTTGACCAGTTGATCCCTGACAATACTATTTATAATGTGCCGACAGTAATTCGCTTAACAGGTTCACTTAACTTAAAGGTACTAGAGCAGACTTTTAACGAAATTGTACATCGGCATGAAAGCTTACGTACTACATTTATAGTGTTAGATGGGCAACCTCTACAGGCGATTGCGCCCAGCTTAACAATACCTATTTCTGTATTAAACCTCCAGCTACTGCCAGATGATGAAAGGGAGGTTGAAGTAAACAACATTATTAACGCAGAGATAGAACATCCCTTCGATTTATCCTGCGGGCCATTGCTGCGAGTGAAGTTGCTTGTAGTTTCCAACACAGAACATATTCTATTACTGAATATACACCACATTATCTGCGACGATTGGTCTATTGGGGTGCTGATTCGGGAACTGGGAATGCTGTATACAGCTTTTGCACAAAACCAGCCTTACCCTTTATTAGAACTGCCTCTTCAGTACGCCGACTTTGCCCACTGGCAACGCGAGTGGCTACAAGGAGAAGTACTGCAAACGCAGTTAACTTATTGGCAGCAGCAATTAAATGGTGTTTCTATGCTGCATTTGCCTACCGACAAACCAAGACCAGCTATACAAAGTTATGAAGGAACAACACAATTTTTTGAGTTACCAAAAAAACTAACTGATGCATTAGAAAAGCTTTCGCAGCAAGAAGGTGTAACCTTTTTTATGATGCTGTTGGCCGCATTTAAAACTTTGCTTTACCGCTACACAGATCAACAAGATATTGCGGTAGGTTCGCCAATTGCTAACCGTAATCGTAGCGAAATAGAAGGTCTAATTGGTTTTTTTGTAAATAGCTTAGTACTACGCAGTAATTTAGCTGGAAACCCAAGCTTTCGAGAACTTTTAGGCAGAGTCCGAGAGGTAACACTAGGAGCTTATAGCCAGCAAGATTTGCCATTTGACAAGCTAGTTGAAGAACTGCATCCAGAGCGAAACTTGAGTTATCATCCGTTATTTCAAGTAGTGTTTAGTTTGCAGAATGCGCCAATGTCGGCACTAGAACTGCCTGGATTAGTACCTAGCTTTCTGAATATTGATTTAAAAAAAACGCGCTTTGATTTAGAATTACATTTATGGAAGTGTTCTGATGATTTTAGGAGCTTATGGGGTGCAAACTGGGAGTACTCCGAAGGGCTTCGTGGTGTAATAGTTTACAACAAAGATGTATTTCAAAAAGCTACTATTAACCAGATGCTAGAACATTTTAAAACTCTGTTGTCAAGCATTGTTGCCAATCCAGAACAACGAATTGCAAATTTACCACTATTAAGTGACGCAGAGCTAAATCAGGTATTAATGCAGTGGAATAAAACTAAAACAGATTATCCTGACGATAAGTGTATCCATCAATTGTTTGAAGAACAGGTACAGCATCATCCTAATTCTATAGCAGTAATCTTTGGTAACGAGCAACTCACTTATCAAGAGTTGAATATACGCAGCAATAAACTGGCACAATACTTAAAAAAAATCGGGATAGGTTCAGAAAAGCTAGTAGGTATTTGCATTTCACAGTCTATAGAAATGATAGTTGGCTTATTAGGCATTCTGAAAGCAGGAGGAGCATATCTTCCTTTAGATTCCAGCTATCCTCAAGAACGCCTAAAGTTTATGCTGGAAGATGCACAGGTTTCAGTATTGCTAACACAAGAAAACTTGCTTAAGTCTTTTGAATGGTTCTTTAATCCAATTGTTTGCATAGATAAAGACTGGGAAATTATTACTCAAGAAAACAAAAATAACGTTGAAAGTAGCGTTACATCTAGCAATTTAGCTTATGTTATTTACACTTCTGGCTCTACAGGTAAACCCAAGGGAGTAGCTATAACTCATAAAGCTGTAAATCGGCTAGTGTGCAATACAAACTATATCAAGTTGTCACCATCAGATAAAATTGCCCAAGCCTCAAACATTTCTTTTGATGCAGCAACATTCGAGATTTGGGGAGCGCTACTTAACGGCGCTCAACTTGTAGGTCTTAGTAAAGATGTAATCCTTTCGCCTCACGAGTTTGCATTACAGCTAAAACAAAAAGAGATTAGTGTCTTGTTTTTGACAACAGCTTTATTTCAACAGATTGCCAGAGATGCTCCGCAAGCTTTTGCTTCATTGCGATATTTATTATTTGGTGGCGAGGCTGTTAATATAAGATGGGTGAAAAAGATTTTCCAACATGGTGCGCCAAAACATTTGATTCATGTTTACGGCCCTACAGAAAATACAACATTTTCATCTTATTATCATATCCAAGGATTACCAGAATCAGCCACATTTATTCCCATTGGTTGCCCAATTAATAATACACAAATTTATATATTAGATTTCCATTTACAACCTTTGCCCATTGGCGTTACTGGGGAATTATATATTGGCGGTGATGGTCTGGCACGAGAATATCTCAATCACACGGAATTAACTGCTGAATGCTTTATTACAAATCCCTTTAGTAATAATTCAAAAACACGTCTTTATAAAACTGGTGATTTAGCCCGCTATTTACCAGATGGCAATATTGAATTTTTAGGTCGGATTGACAATCAAGTAAAGATTCGTGGCTTTCGCATTGAATTATCAGAGATTGAAGCGGTTTTGAATGAACATCCAGCAGTGAGAGAAACAGTGGTTATCGCTGATGACGATATACCTGATAATAAGTATTTGGTGGCTTATATTATTATTAATGTAGTAGAAGTACCAGATTTGGCATCTGTATTACGTAAATACTTGAAAGAAAAGTTACCAGAATACATGGTGCCAACAGCTTATGTGGTACTGGAATCAATACCGTTAACAGCTAATGGCAAAGTAGACCGTCGTGCTTTACCTAGAACAGATATAGTAACTTTCGATAGATATGATTATGTAGCACCGCGATCGCAAGTTGAAGAGTTACTTGGAGGAATTTGGGCCAAAGTCCTGGGAAAAGAGCAGATAAGCGTTCATGATAATTTCTTTGAATTGGGCGGACATTCTCTACTAGCGACTCAGTTAATTTCCCGAATCCGAGATACCTTTCAAATAGATGTAACTGTACGCAATTTGTTTGAAGCACCAACTATTGAACAACTTGCTAAGTGCGTTGATACAATGTGTTGGGCAGCAAAAGGTGTTGATAAGGCTAGAACTACAGGAAAAGAGCGAGAAGAAGTGGAATTTTAAGGAAAAACCCTTCAGTTATATCATGTCCGCTTGATTGCTTATTAAACTCGAAGAACCCCAGCCCACCAAAGCTATGCTTTGTCTTCCCTCCCGAAGAGCGGGGAGGGGTTGGGGGTGGGGTTCTTTTATTACGGGTAATTTAGCGGACATGATATTAGAAGACAATGGTGACAGATTAGAAAGATGGTGCTGTACCGCGTGAAATGATCAGACTATGACCTATGACAAGGGAGCTTTTTTGCAACCGTCCATTAATTCGCCTTTCCACAACGTAGTCAGACGGCATATCTGTATAAATATGAATTGCATCTGGAAAGACAATCTCTTCTGGCAATGCACTTGCGCTGATGCTATGAGTGAACTGGAAGCGGATACCGCTCCAACCCGAATTGTCGTTAGAGAGTAGAGATTGACGATTAAAGCTTTTTAAGATTGCCTTTTCTACAGCGCAAGATTCATGGTCTGTCTTTGACATGACTCAAGATTCTTTGTTATCGATTGATGATAAAAATTAAAAGACAGCAATAAAAAATCCGATTAGATACACTACACTGAATTTCCATTTTTGGAAATTGCAAACAATAGTTAATTTACCTTAAACCGTAGTGTTGTTAGGTAGATTAAGTAATTTTCATTTGTATTTTTTAAGAGCAGCGCAACCGACGACGCACCACTTACTACTCACCTTCTGCCTTGTTTCTTGAAAGTTACCATGCTATTTATGTCATCCGGTATATATGCGCCAGCCGCAGTAGCGATTAACTTAAACATTAGGAAAATACGCGAACTGGCTGGGTTTAAGCTAAAGGGAATCAATAAAAGCCCTTTGGCTTACTTTTTGATGGCATTTATATACAGCCTCACTGCCTGCGTTTTTCAGCCTTGGGAGTTTTTAACAAGCTCACTAAGCTGTTATGCTACCAGGAAAATCTCTAGTAGAAATCAACCTGTATTAGGAAGTGGGCGATGCACATTGGATTTCTCAACCCTCAAGGCAATTTTGATTCAGCCAATAGTCACATAACGAAACACCCAGATTTTGGGGGTCAGCTGATCTATGTTAAGCAAGTCGCCCTAGCCATAGCTCAAATGGGTCATAAAGTTGATATTATTACCCGTCAAATTATTGACCCGGAGTGGCCAGAGTTTGCTGAAACATTTGAGACATATCCAGGGGTCGATAACGTTCGCATTATCCGCTTACCTGCTGGGCCAAAAGAATTTCTCCCTAAAGAGTTTTTATGGCCTCATCTGGTCGCTGATTGGGTACCCAACATCTTGAAATTTTATCAACAAGAAGGTGGCTTACCTGATGCTATGACTGCTCACTACGGCGATGGCGGACTGTGTGGCGTTCTAATTGAAGAGGAAACAGGCATACCTTTCACATTTACTGCTCATTCTCTCGGCGCTCAAAAGATGGACAAACTAGAAGTCACCCTAGAGAATCTGCCAGAAATAGACGAGCAATTCCATTTTAAATATCGCATTATAGCGGAACGCCTGAGCATGAATCGCTCGGCTGTTAATATTACCAGTACACGACAAGAACGTTTTGAACAATACTCTCATAGAGCATATCATGGTGCCGCAGATGTAAACAACGACCAATGTTTCGCCGTAATTCCACCGGGAGCAGACTCGTCAGTTTTCGGTGTCCAAGTGCGATCGCAAAATGAGGAAGCTACTTACGAGTTTATTCAGAAGCGATTGGTACGAGACATTGCTGATTTGCGTCGAGATTTACCTGCTATTCTCACAGCTAGTCGATTAGCTCCCAAGAAGAACTTATTGGGACTAGTGCAAGCTTTTGCAATGAGTCAAACGCTTCAGGAACGGGCTAATCTGGTGCTACTTACAGGTGGCTTAGACGAGCCGTTACATGAGCCGGCTGACAATGACTTCATTGAAGATGCGGTCTTAGCCCCCATCCGCGAGGTAGTGGAAGAAAATAACTTGTGGGGCAAAATCAGTGCCTTTGGCTTGCCAGATCAGGATCAAGAGACACTAGCTGCAACTTATCGGTTTATGGTTAAACGCCGCTCGGTATTTGCGCTGACCGCACTCTACGAACCTTTTGGACTTGCTCCCTTAGAAGCAGCAGTTGCAGGTTTACCAGTGGTAGCAACCAAGAACGGTGGCCCTAGCGAGAGCTTGCGACAGGGAGATCAGGAATATGGCGTACTTGTTGACCCAGAAGATCCTGCTGATATTGCACGGGGCTTGGAGCGATTGTTATGTGATGCTCAGGAGTGGGAGTATTTTGCCCAAGCTGGTCAGCAACGGGTGCTGAAGATGTACACTTGGGAATCTACTGCTGAAAACTACCTGAAACTAATCGAGCAGATTGTATCTTCACCGGAAGCACGTCGTCGAGCTGAACTCCTACCCATACATCCCTACTTCCGTAATCCAAAATCGCAGACCGATGTTTCTTTGGAAGAATTGGGTGACCTCTACTTTGGAAGTAATCAAAAGGTACTAACGAATGCGGATTAAATAAAGTGCAAAACTGGGGTTAAAGCGGAAGTTCTTACAGGGAAGGCGGAAGTTGCTACAGACTGTGCGAAACACCAAAACGTCTTGGCAGAAGTTCTTACAGGGAAGACGGAAGTTGCTACAGGCTGCGCGAAACACCGAAACGTCTTGGCAGAAGTTCTTACAGAGAAGACGGAAGTTGCTACAGGCTGCGCGAAACACCGAAACGTCTTGGCAGAAGTTCTTACAGGGAAGGCGGAAGTTGCTACAGGCTGCGCGAAACACCGAAACGTCTTGGCAGAACTTCTTACAGGGAAGGCGGAAGTTGCTACAGACTGCGCGAAACACCGAAACGTTAACCCTGGAGCAATATTTTTTGATGGATGCTAAATGTGGGATTCAGGCAGCTATGAGCAGCCAGCGCAAAATGTGCTGACTGCTTCAGCAAACTGTTGGTTTTGTTCCATCAATGCCATGTGTCCACCTGGTTTTAGGGTAACTCTTTCAGAGTAAGGTAATTCTGCTTTCATGCGATCGCTCGCCACAGGTTTAGTTGCTATATCTGAAGCCCCACACATTACCAGTACAGGAACGTTAATATTTGCAAGTGTTTCTGTTTCGTCGAACTTCAACATTCCCAGTGTGCCACGAGCCAGAACACCAGGGGAACCCAATGCTGATAAGAAAGCTGCAAAATTGAGTTGACCGCGTGTTTCAGTACCCGTAAATCCAGATAGTTCGACGGTGATATACAGCGAACCATTGAAATACGAGAGCCAAGTCATTAACCAAAAAACCGGCCACAGAACAATAGTTAGGTACAACACAGGTTCGAGTAGCGGTTTCTGCAATTTACGTGCCAGATTGCTAAAGATGCAAGTTTTTACCGGATTGGTGTAAGTAGTATCTACAAGAATTAAGCCAGCTACCCGACTCCTTAATTGCTCTGGAAATAGGCGACAAAATGTCAGGTTAATCATCCCACCCATGCTGTGCCCCACCAAGATAACAGGTTTATCTCCTGCTATGGCAATTACAGCTTCTAAGTCACGGGCATATTTTTCTATAGAGTGATCATTGTTTTTCGGTTTGGCGGATTTTCCTAACCCTGGTAAATCCCAAACAATTACTCGGAAGCGATCGCTCAATTGTCGCTTGGCATAATACCATATAGTACTGTTTGGCCCCCAACCATGTGACAAAATAATTGGTTGACCATCTTCAGGGCCAAAAAACTCTACTTGCAACACGCTCCCATCTGGACGTGGCAAGCGTTGCACGGTTTTGCTACGCATAAACTTGGGTTCCTCGGCTCCAGGACGGCGCAGCAGTGGCAAACTGATAAAACGGCCGCCAAAAGTCCACAGAACCATAACTAGTCCAGCTACTAAGTAGGATGTTCCTACAAGTTCTCCTTCGTACCACTCATAGAGAATGTAAATTCCCCCACCAAGTACCCCAACAGACAGCAGTTGAACCAGCCATACAAGTAGAAAATTATGAGGCATGAATATCATGAGCCTAAACCTTGTGATACTTTGTTAACTGCTTTTAGCTTCATACCATAGTTAGAATCATCCAACTTTCACTCCCAAGAATGATTTATACAGTGTTGGAAGTGTGATAAAAATGCTGGATTAGTTGATAAATAGCATAAAGTGGCAAAAATAACTATTTACAAACAATATTCCTTCTGCCTTTAGCTTTTTATTAAATAACAACTGTTCCGAAGGGGTGTAATTTTGAATACAGTTGAGCTATTATCTTATCTTCGCAGCTTAGATATTCAAATCTTTATTGATGGTGAAAAGTTTCGTTGTAATGCGCCTGAAGGAACTCTTACAGTAGAACTGCGTGCAGAAATTCAAGAGCGTAAAGCAGAAATTATTGAATTTTTAAAAGCAAATAATCGTACTAATAACCACAGCTTTAGACCTCTTGTACCTATTTCACGGTCTGAAAATCTTCCCCTCTCCTTTGCTCAACAACGTCTGTGGTTTCTTGACCAATTAATCCCTAATAATCCTTTCTATAACATTCCAGTAGCACTACATTTAACAGGTTCGCTAAATAAAGCCGCGCTAGAACAAACTTTTAACGAAATTGTCCGACGACACGAAGCTTTACGCACCACTTTTGTTATCCAGTCAGGGCAACCAGTTCAGGTAATTAATCCGACGCTAATAATACCTTTACCAATAATAGATTTACGGCAACTGCCACAAGCCGAACGAGAAATACAGGCACGACAATTCACTAACCAACAAGCTCAACGTCCTTTCAATTTATCAACTGATTCGTTGTTGCAAGTAAAACTGCTGTGGTTGGATGAGACAGAATACATCCTGCTACTGAATATGCACCACATTGTCTCCGATGGTTGGTCTATTGGAGTGCTGATTCAAGAGATAGCAGCACTCTACACAGCCTTTACTAGCAATCAGCCTTCTCCTCTGCCGAAACTTACAATTCAATATGCAGACTTTGCATACTGGCAACGCCAATGGTTGCAGGGGGAAGTATTAGAAAAGCAACTCGATTACTGGCAGAAGCAATTAGACGACATTTCTATATTAAATTTGCCAACCGACAGACCAAGGCTAGCTGTCCAAACTTATCAGGGTGCAAGGCAACCTCTGCAATTATCAAAAAGTTTGAGCGAAGCACTTTTAGCTCTCGGACAGCAAGAAGGGGTAACTTTATTTATAACCTTACTAGCAGCATTTAAAGTTTTACTTTACCGCTACACACAACAAGAAGATATTGCTATTGGTTCACCTATTGCCAATCGCAATCGTAGTGAAATTGAAGGATTAATTGGTTTTTTTGTCAATAGCTTAGTACTGCGTACCGACCTATCCGGAAACCCAACTTTTCGAGAATTATTGAGTCGAGTCAAAGACGTAGCTTTAGGGGCTTATGCTCATCAAGATTTGCCTTTTGAAAAACTCGTAGAGGAACTGCATCCAGAGCGTAATCTGAATCAAAATCCGCTCTTTCAAGTGGTATTTGCCCTGCAAAATGCACCTATGTCAGCATTAGAGTTAACTGGTTTAACTTTAAGCCCCTTACCATTTGATACAGAAACAACACGCTTTGATTTGGAGTTCCACCTGTGGGAGCCAAATACTCAAAATGGTTTATGGGTAGATAGCTCAAAAGGAATTAGTGGGTTTGTAATTTACAGTACTGATTTATTTGATGACGCTACTATCACCAGAATGTTAGGACATTTCCAAACCTTACTGGAAGGTATAGTTGCAAATCCAGAACAACGAATTGCACAATCATCACTTTTAAGTCAATCTGAGCAACATAATTTATTAGTTGAATGGAATAATACTCAGTTAGATTATCCTCAACATAAGTGTATACATCAGTTATTTGAGAGTGTTGCAGAACAAAATCCTGATGCGATCGCACTAGTATTTGGCGATGATAAACTCAGCTACAAAGAGTTAAATATACGTAGTAACCAGCTTGCACATTATCTAAAAAAATTAGGAGTTAAAACCGAAGTTCTAGTCGGGCTTTGTGTAGAACGCTCTTTTGATATGGTCATTGGGATGTTGGGTATCCTGAAAGCAGGTGGAGCTTATGTGCCTTTAGATCCAAGCTATCCATCTGAACGTTTGGATTTTATGCTCAAAGATGCTCAAGTCTCAGTTTTACTAACTCACGAGCAATGGCTTGAACGTTTAGAAAATAGTAATTCAAATATAATCTGTTTAGATAAAGATTGTAAAATTATTGCTCAAGAGATTGAAGATAATCTTCCTACTGAAGTTGTATTAGACAACCTTGCTTATGTTATTTATACCTCTGGCTCAACAGGAAAGCCTAAAGGCGTACAAATTGAACATAGAGGATTATTAAATCTAGTTTTTTGGCATCAAAAAGCCTTTACAGTCTCATCTCTTGACCGAGTAACGCAGATAGCTGGGGTTGCGTTTGACGCTTGTGGTTGGGAAATTTGGCCTTACCTTAGTACTGGAGCAAGTATTTATATTGTAGATGATGAAATCAGGCGATCGCCTGAATATCTGCGAGATTGGTTAATATCACAAAAAATTACAATTTCCTTCTTACCAACACCTATAGCAGAAAAGTTTTTATTATTAGATTTTCCTGAAGATGCCGCTTTACGAATATTGCTTACAGGTGGAGACAAACTAAATCAATATCCTTTAGCCTCCCACTCATTCCAAGTATATAATAATTATGGGCCAACTGAGAACACAGTTGTTACAACTTCTGGTCATATTTCTGTTAAGAATAAAGATAATTTAGCACCCGCAATTGGTCGTGCGATCGCCAACACCCAAGTTTACATATTAGATAAACATTTACAACCAGTACCCATTGGTGTTTCAGGAGAATTATATATAAGTGGTGATGGATTGGCACGAGGTTATTTAAACCATCCTGATTTAACTGCTGAATGCTTCATTTCTCATAATTTTACTAATAAGTTAAAAGCACGACTTTATAAAACAGGTGATTTAGTCCGTTATCGAGCAGATGGCAACATTGAATTTTTAGGTCGCGTTGACGAGCAAGTAAAAATTCGTGGCTACCGCATTGAGTTGGGCGAAATTGAAGTAGTGCTGAGTCAGCATCCAGCAGTACAGCAAACTGTAGTAATAATTCATGAGGATAAAGAGGAAAAGCGCCTAGTAGCTTATCTGGTAGCGAAAGCTGAATACAGCAGTGAGCAAGAGAATGTTGAATTAATGCAATTGCAGAATGAGCAGGTTTTGCAATGGCAGATGCTCTATAACGAAACTTATAATCAACCTGCTGTTGATTCAGATCGAACATTCAATTTTATCGGCTGGAACAGTAGTTACACAAATCAGCCTATTCCAATAGAGCAGATGCGTGAGTGGGTGAATAACCAAGTAGCACAAATTTTAGCTTTACAACCCAAGCGAGTGTTAGAAATTGGTTGTGGAACAGGTTTAATTCTGTTCAGAATTGCACCTCACTGCATTAAGTATTGTGGAACAGATTTTTCCCCAGTTTCACTTAATTACATTCAGCAGCAGTTGCAAAAGCAAGAAATGCCACAGGTTACGCTGCATCAGCAAATGGCTACTGACTTCGATAAAGTAGAAACAGCAGCTTTTGATACAGTAATTCTGAACTCAGTTGTACAATATTTTCCTACTATTGATTATCTGATTCGTGTATTAGAAGGTGCTGTGAGGGCAACTGCTCCAGGTGGCTTTATCTTCATAGGAGATGTGCGTAGTTTACCACTTTTGCAAGCTTTCCATGCATCAGTGCAACTAGAGCAAGCTGAACCTTCCCTTACCCGTTCTGAGTTACAGCAACGAGTTCAAATGCAAATTTTTCAAGAAACAGAGTTGGTGATTGACCCAGCTTTTTTTAGTGCAATAAAGCAATACTTTTCCCAGATTAGCAATGTACAAATTCAACTGCTGCGGGGACGCGATCGCAATGAATTAACTCAATTTCGGTACAATGTAATTCTACATATTAATGATGAAACTATTAATAATATTAGAAATGATTTAGCTCTGAACTGGTCTGAAGAGAATTTAACAGTGTCAGCAGTGCGTCAGTTATTAATTGAAACTAAACCAGAAATATTATGTATTAATAATGTACCTAATGCGCGGGTGATGGCAGCAGTTAAAACAGCAAAATGGCTATCAGATGTAGAAGGTTTTAAAACTGTAGGTCAAATGCGTAAAGCTTTGCAAGAACTCGAAAATATAGGAATAGAACCAGAAGATTTTTATACACTAGATATAAATTACAAAGTTGATATTACCTGGTCACGTTCAAGTATTGAAGGGCGCTATGATGTGGTTTTTGTACGGCAAAATAGAATAGGTAAGAGAGCTATTTTTCGACATAGCACGACTCACTCTTATTCCTGGCAATTTTACGCCAATAATCCCTTACAAGTCAAAGCTGCGCGTAAATTAGTCCCACAGTTGCAGACTTACACAGCACAAAAACTGCCTGAGTACATGATTCCATCAGCTTTTGTAATATTAGAGTCTTTACCTCTAACAAGTAATGGTAAAGTCAATCGCCGTGCCTTAAGAACATTCTATTATAATGCGAAACCCCAATTGCCTGAAAATTACATTGCACCCCGGACTCCTGTGGAACAAGTGTTGATGAAAATTTTTGCTGAGGTTTTGGGACTTAAGCGCGTAGGAATTTATGACAATTTCTTTGAATTAGGCGGTCATTCACTACTAGCAACTCAGCTTGTCTCTAGGGTGCGCGATGCCTTGCGTGTCGAGTTACCTTTGCGTAGCGTATTTGAAGCACCGACAATTGCACAAATATCTAAAATAGTGGAAGGCTTTAAAGAAAGCAATCCTCAAAATCAAGCGCCAGTTTTAGCACCCTTATCACGTGAAAGTCGGCGGATTAAGTTATCTTCTTTAAACGAACATACTAAGAGGCGTTAGGGACTTGTGAGAAAGTAAAATACCAAAAGCCTATTCTATTAATAATATTATAATTAGCGTTGTCGGGAAATAAAAGATGAGTGAGACAATGTTGGTCTGCAATTGGGGTTTTCTTAAGCAGCCATTAAGTAGAACGCTACCTATGATGACGACTGCCATAGTGTTGAGCCTAATGTATTGACAAGAGCATTTAACAGACGTGCTGCCTTGCCTGGAAGTGGAAGCATTGTTGTGAGTTGACGCAATGTCTGTGTCTCTGTAAGCCGACAAGCATTATCTCAAAGCCCTAAAAGCTTTGCCGTTTTCGGTTGAGAGGTTTTGAGAAAGCGATGTGTTGAGGGGGAAGTTGTTCTAGATTTGGGGTAAGTGATTGATTTCAGCATCACCACCAAGCATAACCATCCAAAGGGTGGAAACAGCAATCGCTAACCAAAGACGCTCTGCACGCTTTGGGTCAAGCAAACGGTTATTGTGCCATTGCCAACCGTCAGATTTGATATCACGGTGAGGGGGTCGTAGTCTTGGCGGTTCCCGTCGATTGCGAACCCCCGAACCCGAAGGGTAGACACATTCAGTCGAAGGACGTAGCCCATACCAAAATGGGTCAGCCTGCTGTGGTTCAAGGTTAGTGAGAATTAACCACGGGTCTTTTAGCCAATATCCCAACAAGCAAGTAACGTGCATGAGAGTGGGTGTGTTTGAAAGCAAACAACTCTTGAAGACCATACTACTCTTGGAGTCCGAACCACAACAGCAAGTGAGTGCCATGTATTGTCTGGTGGAATTCTATAAGTTCCTTGATGGTTAATGCGTAAAAACGGATGCCAGCCAGCATCGACAATTAGTTGATACAGCCAAGGAGCATACAATCCTTGGTCAGCAGTTACAATCACATTAAACCTGCAAAGAATGGCATTTTGAAGTTTTTCGATGAGTTTTTGCCAATGTGGTTTCCAACTTCCAGGTTCGGTCGCTTTGACAACGCACCACGCTATCGGGATTCCACAGCCTGCAAGCAAAATATTCATCGATAAGACTAGGAACTTGTCACTAATACTTGTCGCGTCAAGTGCTAAGGCGATTTGCTGGATATTTCTTGGCAGTAAACTAATTACCCATCGCATTAATGGTGCAAAACAACTGCTGACATCAAGACTAGAACGCTTTTTTCCTCTTTTAGCTGCTTCCTGATACCATTCCTTTAGGCGTTGACGTACCGTATTTGGCTTTTCTCTATTTACCTTGGCAATGAAGTTAGATACCTGAGTTAAACTACTCGACTTGGTCATCACCATGCCAAAACTCCATGTCGCTAATCCTGCCACTTCTAGTAGCGACAAATGATTCATTTGCTGTGAAACTATACATGGCCAATCTCTAAGATGCTTATTTTTCAGTTTTTAGTTCTGTATCGACCCTGGTTTCATACCTATCTTTACAGCAATACTAAATGGAATACTCACATCTGTGTAAAAAACCTACACCTGTCAGGAGGTGGGGGTGGGGTGTTAGGGACTTTTGCAAGAGGTCTATTGATGCAATAAAGCAATAACCGACTGAAAATTCACGCTTCCCCCTTGTTTGGTTGGCACAGTGCATAAACCATTGTTGCCTAGAACCCGGCACTATGGGGAGTTTCATGCTGACACAGAAGCAGTCCAAAATAATTTTGGAAAAATAGTTGACACAAAGAGTTAGGTTCGTTATATTGAATAAGTGCCTGAAGCGGAGCGCGTTTAGAGCGACGCC
>NZ_JACJQM010000200.1:0-7323 GCF_014696655.1 Nostoc sp. FACHB-888
TATCGCAGTAATATGTTTGAAAATATGGCACAAGCTCAACGTTTATGTTCTTTTGGACTAGACACACTCAAGCAGCTTTTTAGAATGAAATAGCCCTGGGTTACTACAGCCTCAGATTTGGCAATAATTGGCAGCAAGAGTATCCTAAATTGAGCCAATGGTTTGAGGTATTGCATCAACAGAAGTCGGTTTACTCTACCATGCCAAAAGCATAAAGCAATTTAGCTGACTTTAATCACTTGAGTTTTTGGAAGACCTCGTAGCTATCATATTCACCTATTCAATAGAAAGGGTAACTAATGATGACCGCTCTGGCTCACCTTCAGCTTACTTGTTTGCTTGGACTGGATTGTAACTAATCATTGGCGAACATAATTTTGAGAGTAACTTAAAAATTGAGGCACAAAGGCTTAATCTAAATATTCATATAGATTAAGCCTTTGCAAAAAACAAAGGAAAAATTATTACTTTTTTGAAAGTAGCTTCAAAAAAATGAAACAATTATTTTCTTTACTTATTGGTTTAACTTTCACAAGTCTATTACCATCTCAAGGATTCTTAAAAGAAGCTAACCACAAACTCAACTCTATCGATAATCAGGCTCAAATACCTGCTATACCTCAGTTTTATTCCCCATCAAATTTTTCTGAAGGTCTAGCACGGATACAAATTGATCAGAAATGGGGCTATATCGATAAAACAGGTAAATTCGCTATTCCTCCTCAGTTTGAGGGTGCTACAGATTTTACTCAAGGATTAGCACGAGTCTGGGTGAATCAAAAGTGGGGTTATATTGATAAAACGGGTAAATTCGCTATTCCACCACAATTTGATTACGCAGCTAACTTTTCTGAAGGGCTGGCTCTGGTTAGCATAGATAATCAAGCTAGCTACATCGATAAAACAGGTAAGCGTGTTCTCCAGCCAAAGTTAACTGCCTTTACTAATTTCAGCTCACAAAGAGCAGATGCCGCCAACTTTTATGAAGGATTAGCACGAATAAAAATTGCTGGCAAGTCTGGCTACATCGATAAAACAGGTAATATTGTCATTCAACCACAGTTTGATGTTGCTGAAGCTTTTTCTTCTGGAAGAGCATGGGTGCAAATCAAAGGTTCTGGGCGTGGTAGATATGGTTATATCGATAAAACAGGCAAGTTTGTCATTAGGTTCGATCAGCAGCAACTATACGGTGCTTCTAAATTTTCACAAGGGTTAGCTGTAGTTGGCTCTAATAGTAAGCTAGGCTATATGGACACCACAGGCTCCTTTGTGATTAAACCACAATTCGATTATGCCTTTAACTTCTCCGAAGGAATGGCATGGATTGGTGTTGCTCAGAAGTCTGGCTATGTTGACAAAACAGGTAAAATTGTCATCAAGCCCCAGTTTACTAGTGCAACAGATTTTTCTGAAGGATTAGCATCGGTTAACATCGGCAATAAATGGGGCTACATCGACAAAACAGGTAAAGTACTTGTTTCACCACAGTTCGATTATGCTGCTAAATTTTCCGGCTCTTTAGCACTAGTGAGCATTGGTAACAAATGTGGTTATATCGACAAAACTGGAAAAATGACGCTTCAACTACACTCTAGTTTGGCTCCTAAGATCAGTGAGGGAGCTTGGTGTAGAGTCCAATGGTAGTAAGAAGCTCATCTTTGGCGCATCCTCTAATTATTCATGCGCCAGAGTCTAGCTTGAAAACGAGCAGCGCTCGCTACTTGTCCCCACATCAACACTTCCCACTCTAAATGCTAAATTTTATTTAGCTACCCAGCAGGAGTTTTCTTTTTCTTATGTGGTTCTGGTCTGCCGATTCAGTAGAACAAGAATTATTTGATTTGTACGCTCCAGCCCTGCGCTCGCTCGGCGTAAATTTCAATGACGAGCAACTCCAAGAAACTCTAGAAGCATCCAGTTATTGCTTAGAAGATGCTTTCAGGAGCGCAATTGTTTATATGCTTTGGCTCGAAGAAAATCTAAAACCGATCTACCCGACTGCGATACTAATCGAGGCACTGGCAAATCAATGGCGCACCAAGTACTGGAAGCCGGAGTATTTGGAACTTGAACAGTTGCTCTCAAGAGGAAAACGCTGGTGGAGGGCAGCAGTGGATAAGTAGAGTTACGACGAACGTAATCAACTGGTTGCAGATATATTTTACGACCAGGGGCAAGAATTTATTAAATTCCGCAATGGGAAAGAAATTCTAGTTTACACTGCTTATAAGTGGGGATGGGAGCGAGTCGCAGATTATGCGTCCCCGTTTTCAGAGAATAATTGGTCGCTTGGCGGTATCAATGCAAGGGAATCTTGATTTACATCTTCTGCACAAGAGTAGACAAGCACCGTCAACCAGCAATCGCTTTAGCAGGTATAACTCGCTTGATTAGCGCGATCTCTTTCTATGATAGGCGATAAGCCTACGGCATGGCTTCGCTTACCGCAACAAGCAGGGGATATTGACCTGGATGAGAGAGAAACACGTCGCCTCATCGATGCCCAGCTATGAGCAGAAGATGGGAAGTAGATTCACAATAGCTTACTTACTCCTGATCAAACTGAGATCATGCTTAGAAACTCCCTTAACAAATTTGGAACTGCTTCCATATATTGGTTTCGATGGATTGCATTCATTGTGGATAAAACTGGCAACCACCTCAAAGCTGCAACAATAGGAGACAATTGTTGAGCTTGCTCAAACGCTTGTTGGAGTCTTTCCTTAGTCTCATATTCAGCCCATTGTTCTAAGTAGAAAGCTTTGAGTTGCTCAAACCAAGATGAATTTTTTGCTAATTTAAATCTCCTCTTCAAACAATCGTAAGTACTATGGAGGCTGAAAAAAGGATGAGTGATGCTACTATCACCCCAGTCAAAAAACAAGTAATTTTCATCGCAAATAAAGATGTTCCCATCGTGTAAATCACCATGATGCAAAGTTTCTGGTATACCAAAGGTCGCTAGTTCTTCACATAATTTAACTAATAAGTTAGCCTGATTCTCTAAGCACTGATATTCGAGTAAATTAAGTCCACCAGGCTGATTCAGCCCTAACGTTTCGGTATCCATTAGCAGTTGTTGAAACCTAACAGGCAAGATTGCTAAACGACGATCAGGCACACCCAGTTCCAGAAACTCATTAAGATATTTGGTACAATCCTGTTGCAATTTTGCATAGCAGGGGAGAAAGTAGCGAAGCTGCTATGAGCCGCCACGCAACGCCTGGAAACGCTACCCAGAGAGAGTTTCATCAAAATTTTTCAACTTTTACCCGAAAATGAGATTTTGACCAATTGGATGCACACTAAAAGCTGTACCATTTAAACCTCACTGATTTTTGCAGCCTGAAACCCGTATGGCTACGTTACTAAATGCAGTACCAAATAGCCTAAAGGTCAATTGATACTGCAAAAACAAGCTAATTCTTATAATTTCGGGTGAAAGAGCTATTTTATTTCTGTAACTCCTGCGTAACAAGGCTTTCAGGCGTTGCGTGGTGGTTCATGACAGGCTCGCTACTTTTACCCCTAGCAGGGTAAAAGATTCTGCCAATGTTTAATGTCATCTTCAATTTTCAGAGTGTCCTGAAGCATTATTCCTCCATCAAGCATAAGTAGCCAACCAAGCTCCCCATTAATCGCTAAAACTTGTGGCATACATTGAGGATACCGATGCGATAGCACTTGGCTAAGTGCGGCTTCATAAGCAAGCTCTGATACAACTGCTTTGAAATAAATATTACCGATGCTTGTGGGTATTTGCAGAACGGTTGACCAGTGACGAACGCGAAGCTGCTTAATTGAATCAATGCGTTTGATGTCTTTTTGATGTAACTCACAATCAATCCAACTACTGGCTTGCTCAAGCCAGCTTGGTTGTGTCCAAAGTAGCCCATCAAGATAAGTCACACAGATCCTCAACGAGTGTTTTTTAATTGCAAATGCTTTTTTGTTAGTTTAACCTGACTTTAAAAACCAATGAATAACCTTGCTTTACAGTCTCCTGCTTTTTCAGCAAACCCTATATAAACCCTACCTCTGCATTGGACCGCCACATCATCTCGGCTAACGCCACTGCCTCACCCAAGGCGCGTATAATACATATTCCCCCAACATTGCAATTGCAATCCTCTGTTGCCTTGCCTACTTAAACAAAGCTTTCGCATCCGACTTGGGCTTGATCTGTGCTGCCTTTGGCTTTCTACCTTCTTCGCAAGCAGCGACAAAAAAGGCTGACGGTGACTTGATCCCCTTTTTAAGTGGTCGCCGCAGGCGAGGTATCTTAAATGAACCGTATTTATGTGTAACTATTTTCTATAACAAAGAAGTTGCTGCACTAGTTGTTCCCGAATCTTTTTATCTTGAATAACTTGAGCCACAACTAAAGCTTGATTATAATCACTAATTTTTGCTTTTAATAAAGCAATTTTTTCTAAAGAACTGGCTCTATCACCATCATCATCTACTACTGTAATATCTGGTGGGTTGCCAAAATTTAAAACCCGTGATTCTGGGTTAGAGATAGTTTTAGCTGCGGCAAAAGCTAAGTCTGAAACTTGTTTTGCTGACTGGATTTTTTGAGCGCGAAGATATGTTTCCCCTATACTTATTAACCCTCTAGTTTTATTTTCAGGATTTTTGGTATTTTGAGACAGTATATTAACAATCTCACTAGCATCATTACCATTTTCGATAACTAATTTAGCTAACTCTGGCAGCCTATAATCTCGTGTTGTTGTAGGTATAGCTTGTATAATCTGCAAAGCAGCATTATATTGTTTAGCTGCAATAAAAGGCTCTGACATTCTTTGTAAAAGATTATCACGCACTGAAGAGTCTTTCTCTGTTTGAACTGCCTGTATTGCTTCGGCTAACAATTTCTTGGCTTGCGGTTGATTACCAATTTTAAGAAATGCCTGTGCAACACTCACCAAAGCAAAAGCACGTTGTTGTGGTGCTAATTTCCTTGCCTCAGCAGTTGCTTGATTTAACAGTTTATCTGTTTGTGCAGTTTTACCAAATGCAGTTGCAACTAGGGCTAGTGTTTGTACTTTATAAACTGAATTACCAGAGTTGTGAATCTGCTGAACTATAGACAAAGCGCGTTCTAGTTGTTTGTTTTGGGCATAACCTTCAGCGACTTTTTGCAATAAGCGATTGCGCTGGTCAATATCGGCTTTATCCATTTTTTGAGCAATCTGCAAGGGTAATTCAATATTTCTGGCTTTAATTGCTGCATCGGCAATTCGTAACAGCCAATCTTCTCTACCCATGAAATCATTTCGTTTTGTCTTACTTATTAAGTCAAAAGCAAGTTTATATTGTTTTTCAGCCAACGAATTTGCCAAAATATTTTGCAAAAAACCGACATTATCTATAGCCTCTGGCGTTTGAATTAAAGGAGTAAGTTCAGTAATAATTTGTTCAACTTTTTGTAACTGCCCTGCTTTACTATATTCGTTTGCAATGATTCCCAAAGTTAGGGCTTTTTGTTCTACATTTTGTAATTTTTGTGCTGCTTTATAAGCTGCATCTCTCTGTCCACCTTTAGCATATGTCTGAATTAGCGGTGCTTGAAGGTAAACTGCATTACTATCATTACCAGTTGCTTGCAGGGCTGCGGCAAAATTTTGGTCAGCTAGCTGCTGTTGACCTTTATTACCATCAGCGAGAGCAATTTCTACGAAGCTTCTACCTTTAAACTCTGGTGTTTCTATATTTTGTGCTAATTTTTGGGCTGCTTCTAGTTGGTTTGTCTGAGTTAATTGCTTAACAACTTCAAATCTAATTCTAGAACGATAGTAAGGATCAGATATTGAAGTAACTAGTTGTAAAGCACGTTCAGTTTTACCTGATTGAGCGTAAGTAACAGCAATAGTTTCTAATACCAAAACTTGACGGATTGGTTCTTGAGGTTGAATTTGTTGGGCAAACTGAAGCGACTGCTCCAAAATTTGTTCTGCTTGCACTGTTTGTTTAAGTGCTAAATATTCTTGAGCAATAGGAGTTAAAGCTTTAGTTTGAAATTCTGCACCTTTAATAGACTGACTAGTGGTTAATGCTTGTGTCAACAATGATAAAGCTTGCTGTTGTTCGCCAATTATCCGAAAATAATTAGCTATCCTAGTTAAACTTTGAGTTTTTGCAACACTGTAACTACTATTCAAACTCTGGGTTAAGCTTGTTAACGATGTCAATAATTGGCGTAGCTGTGGTTTTTGGCTAGGCTCAATTTGTTGAGCTAATCTTCCTAAGAGTGACTCTTGGGGTAAGTAACTATCGACTAGCTGAGTGAGAAAAGTTCTTGTTACTGTTGAATTTTGGGCTTTTAGAGCAATTTGTATAGCTTGGTTAATACGCGAAATTGCTTGTTCATTTTTACCAGCAGGAATATCTTGTTCCAAATCCGACACAAGTATATTAATTTGAATTTGGGTATCTTGTTGCTGCTGTTGTTGACAAGTGGTGGTTTGGGCTAATATCGGCGATAAAAATATAAAACTAACAGTATCTAACAAAGTTAAAAGTGATAAGGTTACAATAAAAACCTGGGAATAAGATTTTTGCATACAAAAGATTGTACTGTTTTAGTCAAGTCTTCTTTTTGTTATACAAGCTATTTTGCGGTTATTACGTAAAAATCATAAAAGACTTAATTTATCTAACCGCAGAGGGGCTAGGGTGCAGAGGAGAAATTATTTGTATCATTCATTTAGTGAAATGGTATTACCTGTATTGAAATCGCCGGGGCAAAGATAGTGGAATGGCGCAGCATCTATGTGGGGGTACGATGTCCGTAACCAACTCGTTGCAGATGTGTTTTATGACAATGGTGCAGAATTCATCAAGTTCACCAACGGCAAAGAAATAACGGTAGAGACAGCTTGACGTTGGGATTGGGAACGATTGCTAAAATATGCGACTAATCGATAGCACTCGCTACTCCTCCCACTTCACCAACACCCCATCCACAATCGCAATTCCCCACTGCGGAAACTTCGCCAACAATTTCTTGATCACAATTTGCAAAGCCGGATCATCATTCCAGCACTCCTGCAAAAAGGGGTAGTGTTACGGAAAGTGTCACCAGGGGCAAAGTAATGAAGAAAGTACCGAATCTTATTGCGGAGTTGGAACTTTATCCAGTTTGATTTGGTTTTAGTGAATAAAAAAGCTTGAAAGACACATAAAAATCGCTCCATAGTTCCGACTCCAATCTAAGGCGGAACTTTTTGCGCCGCTCCGTGGTAGTGTAATCAGGATACATTTTACAAATAAACAATGAAGCGACATTGGGAAGTAGACGAGTTAATTGAGTAT
>NZ_JACJQM010000201.1:0-7235 GCF_014696655.1 Nostoc sp. FACHB-888
CCTGCTACTTATTCTCTCATAAAATTTTTCTTGGAATCTACTTGATTAGTTACTATCAACAATTCCAAAAAGGGCTGATTTTAAAACGCCTTTTTATAGTACTAAAGTACCAGTGATTAGCGATCGCCTGTGCCAGTTGCGTAAGTCCTGGCAGCAAAATAAGGGACTTCCAACTAAAAAAATATCCTATCGCATTTAGGGACCAGACGCTCGGTGACGCCCTGTTTCTTTCAATTTTTGGAGTTCCCTAAATTACAAATTACTCGTCCATTTCTTTTAATGTAGCTAATGCCGACGGAGATAAGCGGCTGAGATAGCGGAATATCCAGTATTTGAAGATAGTGTTTAAAATTACAGGGAATGTCGCAATAAATAAAAATATTGCATTTCTAGTAGCTGGCAAACCCAAATGTCCTGCCAAACCTTCAAGAATAACCTCCCACCCATGTGGTGAGTGAAAGCCTACGAATATATCTGTCAAGAGAATGATTAAAAAAGCTTTGGCACTATCACTAAGGCCAAAGACAATAGTATCCATAAAAGACTTCACAATTACAATTTCTCTTTTGCTTAGAACGATGATTAGGCTAAAAGAAATTAGTGAAATTAAATCTACAATAATATTGCTAATATCGTTAATGGTTTGAATATGAGATTTTTTAGCTATTTCAATTGCTTTGTTTCTTATTTTCTCTTGAGTTACATTTGAAGAAAGTGGAGGCGCTTGATTAAGTAAATATTCAAATCTCAGTTCCGATTGAAAATTATATAATTCATGAAGAGCTTCTTTTTCTACATCAGAATTGATAAAAATTTGAGTTGTATTCTCTCTTATATTTTTTTCTAATATAGGGATTATTAAGAATTCTTTAGATAAATGCTGAATTAAAATGGGTATAATGATTAGAGATATTAGAAATCTCAAAGCAATCCTTGTTTTATTTCGAGAAATTCGGTAATTTCTTATAAATTCTTCTTCTGCCTGCGGGGAAAATTCTGCTTTAATTCTATTAAGTCTTTTGCCAATAGACCTAGATTGAGGTGTAGCTGGAATATCATTAACCTTAGATGAATCTGGCTGTTTGTTAATTTCGCTCTGGTTAATTTGTAATGATTGAGAATTTGAGACTAACGCGCTGTTATGGATTAGTTCATCTTTAATAAGGTACTTCTCTAAAACTTCATCAATCACCTTCAATTTTTCTAATAAATCAGAATTAGATAAATTGAAAATTTTACGACTAAGCCGAAACTCTATCAGTCTTACTTTAATAATAGTTAAATTCTTATCTAGGTATACTTGCCAATAAGACATCACGTTTTCAGTATAATCTACTGATCTTGAAGAAATTTTCTTGCCGCTAAAATGTTCTCTCTCAATGTTTTTAATTCTCTGAGCTGCTTGTTGAGCTTCTAAGAGTGCCCTTTCTGGTGTATCTAAAAACCAAACGTTCAGCGATCGCAAATATTTTTTGATATTTTTGCGAAGTAAATTTGCAGTTTTAGCAAATGGATTTTTCATTGTATATGACTCTCTATATAATGTATAATCTAGATATATAAGCCTTTAAAATGGGTAATATCTAGTTTAAAAATTAAGTAAATAGCAACCAACAAGTGGCAGCGTCTCTGTTGCAAAACTCAGATTGAATAGCGTTCGCGCAGCGTCTCGTATTGATAATTTTATCACTATAAAATTCATCGTTACTCATATAATGTTTGAAAAGCCCTCTTGTCAGTATCAAAGGTTCTATATCTCTCTAAATACCTTGTTGAAGAAAAATTGAGAAGCCAGAATTCAGGGGTCAGAATCAATGAGTGGGGGATTCAAACCCCAATACAGTTCAGTTAAGCCTAAAACTATTTGCCAAAGTCAATTTTTTAACGTAGATGCAAAGCGGCTTGCCGCAGGCTTCCGCCAACGCGCAGCGTCTCGTTAGAGAAGAACGCCAAGGACGCAAAGAGAAGAAAGAAATGCTTAACCCAAGTGTATTGATTCAAACCCGCCACTCATTGAAGACCATACTTCAATAAGCTCAGTGACCGCTAAATTTACGATTTAGCGTGGTCTTAAACCCATTTATTCATTCCCCTTTTTCGATCAGAATACCTAACTGAATCTGCTTTGATAAATTATAAAAAAGCGCCGAGAAAACCCACTCTTTTTAAAGATCGGATGAGACAAGCCCCAACGCCGTTGAATGTTGACGGTTAACAGTCAACAGTCTTTCATGTTATCCCATACCCTTTTAGGGGTGGGATGAGCTTAAATTATTTGTATATTTGTAAGAGTGCAAGACCTTGCGCTTTTACAATTAGATGTTTTTTTAACTGAAAATCCCTTATGAGTTTGAGTCTGTGCATGATTGTGAAAAATGAAGCCACAACAGTGCCTAAATGCCTGGGCAGTGTCAGAAAAGTGGTGGATGAAATGGTAGTCTTGGATACAGGCTCAATCGATCGCACTCCCCATATTGCCCAACAACTCGGTGCAAAAGTCTATCATTTCAAATGGTGTAATGATTTTAGCGCTGCTCGCAATGCAGCTCTAAAATATGTCACTAGTGATTGGATTCTGGTATTAGATGCTGATGAGGCTCTGACTCCAGCAATTGTACCGCAGTTGCGAGAGGCGATCGCAAGAGACGAATACCTGCTCATCAACCTTGTCCGCCAGGAAGTTGGTGCAGAACAATCTCCCTATTCTCTGGTTTCTAGACTGTTTCGCAATCATCCAGATATCCATTTTGACCGTCCTTACCATGCCTTAGTCGATGATAGCGTGTCAGCAATTATAACCAAAGAACCTCATTGGCAAGTAGGCTATTTACCAGGAGTGGCAATTTTACACGTAGGATATCAAAAAAGTGCGATCGCTCAAAATAACAAATATGCCAAAGCAGCTACGGCGATGGAAGGGTTTCTTGCTACTCATCCTGATGACCCCTATGTTTGTAGTAAATTAGGGGCATTGTATGTGGAAACCGGGAAGATTACCCAAGGTATGGAGTTGCTTAGACGAGGAATTATTAGTGCTGAAGAAAACTACGATATTTTATATGAACTCCACTATCATTTAGGCATTGGTTACAGTCGCTTGCAAAAACTTCCACAGGCTATTTCTCATTATCAAGCTGCCATCAAATTGCCAATTTATCCCATACTCAAACTAGGCGCATATAACAACTTAGGTAACTTACTCAAAGCAGCAGGGGATTTTAACGGCGCGAAAACTGCTTACGCCACAACTTTAAAAATTGACCCTAATTTTGTTTTTGGACATTATAATTTGGCGATGATATTTAAAGCTTTGGGTTTATTTACAGATGCGATCGCATATTATCAAAATGCAATCGCGTTAAATCCCAACTATGCCGAAGCGTATCAAAATTTAGGGGTAGTTTTGCTCAAAGTTGGCAATCATCAAGATAGTTTAACAGCTTTTAGAAGAGCGATCGCCCTTCATGAAAGGTATAATCCCGAAGAGGCGAAGAGACTACGCCAAGGGTTGCGGGAGATGGAGTTGATGTAAATG
Organism: Nostoc sp. FACHB-888; assembly: GCF_014696655.1. NCBI lineage: Bacteria > Bacillati > Cyanobacteriota > Cyanophyceae > Nostocales > Nostocaceae > Nostoc > Nostoc sp. FACHB-888. Next base: position 3,536 of record NZ_JACJQM010000201.1, read on the forward strand.
TCAGGGGCATTGGGGATTGAAAACAAAGTTTTAGGCGATCGCTGATTAAGAGCAAGATTAAAAGACCGATAATATTTTGGAACAAATTGCCCTAGAATTTATGTAAATATGAGCCACTAAATCTGAGATTAACTTTAAATTTATTTAACTTTTTAGAATGCCAGACGCGGAAAATTTCCAAAACCAACTGGCTAATGAGAAGCTACTGCACTCACAAGCTAGTAAAAAAGCAAATTATTTGCTGGTAGCTTGTAAAGAAGAGGGAATGGTGCTTCAGTTGGCTGATGGCACTATCCAGGCTTGCAATGCGGCTTGCGATCGCATTTTGGGACTGACCGCAGAGCAGCTTGTAGGGCAAAATTGGCTCAATCCCAAGTGGCAATTTATTCATGAAGATGGCTCTTTTTTGCCCAGCGAGACTCACCCAGCGATCGCTGCCTGTAAAACAGGTAAACCTTGCTTGAATGTTGTGTGTGGCTTCCATAAACCAAATGGTCAGCTAGTTTGGTTATTGTTGTCTTCACAACCTCTATTCCAAGCTGGAGTCAGCACTCCCTACGCGATCATTACAACTTTTTCGGATATTACTGAATCTAAGCACGCACAGCTTGAGGAAAACTCTAGCTGTGATCAAGATACTCAACGAGTTGAAAAAGAGGCAAGGGAGCAGCTAGTCACTGAGCGTAGCCGAAGTGGAGCAAAGAGAAAAGGGGAGAATTCTATCCCCCTGCCCCCTCTCCCCCAATCCCCACTCCGTGGGGGCCCCGAGTCCCCCTGCTTCTTCGTTGATACAGATGAATTTAAGCCGCAGTGGGATGGTCAACGTCTGTTTCAACAAATTGCTGGCACTCTTCCGGGGATACTCTACATTTATGACCTAATTGAGCAGCGAAATTCTTACATTAATTATGAAATTGCTCAAGGTTGGGGCTACACACCAGCAGAAATCCAGGCAATGGGAAAGGAGTTATTTACCCAACTTCTACACCCTGAAGATTTGGCTCGACTCCCTAGCTATTTTGAAAAATTTAATTCTGCTGCTCAGGGCGAAGTCCTCACCTTTGAGTACCAAATTCGACACGCTAATGGAGAGTGGCGCTGGTTTTGTAGCCATGACACTGTATACAGCAGAACTGCTGAAGGATTGCCACAATATCTTTTGGGGATCGCTTTTGATATTACAGAGCGACGACACATAGAAATTTCTTTGCGGCAAAGTAACGAAAGGTTTGAGCTAGCAGCAGCGGCAGTTAATTGTCTAATTTACGACTGGGAAATTCACAGAGGTAGTGTGGAAAGAACCCAGGGTCTAACCCAGATTTTTGGCTATACACAACAAGAAACTGAACCGACCTTCGAGTGGTGGCAACAACTCATCCACCCTGATGACCAACAAAGAGTTAATGACCAGTTCATCGCTAGTATGGACAGTAGTAACCGTTATAACATCGAGTACCGAGTCCGTCACAAAGATGGCCGCTATTTGTGGGCGGTAGACCAGGGGTTTGCTGTCCGGGATGCAAATGGTCAAGTAGTTAGGGTAGTTGGTGCTAGTACTGATATTACTGAACAGCAGGTTGCGTTGCGCGAACGCCAGCAAGCTGAAGCAAACTTGCGCGAGAGCGAAGAACGGATTCGGTTAGCCACTACGGCTGCTGAATTGGGTATGTGGTTTTGGAATATCACCACCAACGAGTTAATTTGGACAGAGAAATGTAAACAGTTGTTTGGACTGGCTCCAGGAGTCGAAATGGACTATGAGCTTTTCCTCAAGTGCATACATCCAGATGACCGTCAACGCATTAATGAAGCGATCGCCTGCTCTTTTCAGGGAAAGGTTGAGTTTGACGTTGAATACCGCAGCGTTTGGCCTGATGGTAGCATTCATTGGATTGCTGCCAAAGGTCGTGTCTTTTACGATGCTGAGGAGAAGCCAGTCCGAATGATGGGTACTACCCAGGATATTACCCAGCGCAAACAAGCAGAAAATGATTTGCGCCAGCGCGAAACTCAATTAAGGCGGTTAGTTGATTCCAATATTATTGGCATTATCTTCGCCACTCCTGACTGCATTACTGAGGCAAACCAGGCTTTTTTAGAAATGGTGGGTTATAGCCGAGAGGAACTCTTGGCAGGTAAGATATGCAGACAATACATCACCCCGCCTGAATATCACACTTTTGATGATCTGGGGCTAGAGCAACTTTTAACGGTTGGAGTATGTACTCCCTATGAAAAAGAATACATCCGCAAAGATGGTTCCCGTATTCCCATACTAATCGGTGGTGCTTTAGTGGAGAGAGATCCAGCGTCTTGGATCTGTTTTATTCTTGACCTAACCCCCAGGAAGCAATTAGAACAGGCACTTAGGCAACAAGCAGAGGAACTCAAACAGGCAAACCGGAACAAAGATGAGTTTCTCGCTGTTCTTTCCCATGAATTGCGATCGCCCCTCAACCCCATTTTAGGCTGGTCATCGCTACTCAAAAGCCGCAAATTTGATGAAGCTACTACAAATCGTGCTTTGGAAACCATCGAAAGAAATGCTCAATTGCAGATTCAATTAATTGATGAGTTGTTGGATGTATCCCGAATTATTCGTGGTAAGTTAAATCTGACTTTTGCCACTGTTAATCTGGTAGCTGTAATTGATGCTGCATTAGAAACAGTCAGGTTAATAGCCCAAACCAAATCCATCCAAATCAGCATACAGCTTGACCCCAATGTTGGTAGAGTGTTAGGCGATTATTATCGCTTACAGCAAGTTGTAGGGAATTTACTATCGAACGCAGTCAAGTTCACTCCCCGTAATGGATCTGTGGAAGTCAGGCTATCATTGAGTCGGGAATTGAATTCCAACTCAGCACTGATTCAAGTTAAAGATACAGGTCAAGGTATTTCTCCTGAATTCCTACCTCACATATTTGAATATTTTCGTCAAGCTGATAGCAGCACAACCAGAAAATTTGGCGGGCTGGGGTTGGGATTGGCAATAGTTCGCCACCTGGTAGAGTTGCATGGTGGAACTGTAACAGCAGCTAGCCCAGGAATTGGACAGGGAGCAACTTTTACTGTCAAGCTGCCCGTGATGAAGGAGAGTGAGGGAGTAGGGGAGGCAGGGGGAGCAGAGGAAGCAGGGGAGGCAGGGGAGGAATTTAACTCGTCACTTCTGTTTGGACTACGGGTATTGATTGTTGATGATGATGCAGATACACGGGAGTTTTTACACTTTTTGCTACAACAGAATGGGGCGCTGATAACTCTTGCAGCATCAGCAACTGAGGCACTGGCTGTCATAGTAAAGACTGTACCTGATTTGTTAATCAGTGATTTAGGAATGCCGGAGATGGATGGCTATAGCCTGATTAGGGTACTCAGAGCAATGGGAGGGGAAATTCCTGCGATCGCCCTTACAGCCTATGCTGGAGACAGCGATCGCGATCGAGTCTTAGCATCTGGGTTTCAAAAACACGTTGCCAAACCAGTACAACCAACTGAATTACTAACCTCAATTGCAGATTTGCTAAGGCAAAGGTATAACTAAAACTTTTTTATAGTAATGCTTCTGACTGACTCAAAACGTGAGGAAGCGTTGCACTTATAGAACCCATTTGACATCTTATGAGGTTTTGAATTAAGGTACTCCTCAGCATCTAAAATCTAATACTAATGGCGTACTCCAGCAACCTCACTGATGCAG
>NZ_JACJQM010000202.1:0-7211 GCF_014696655.1 Nostoc sp. FACHB-888
GGAGTACGCCATTAGTATTAGATTTTAGATGCTGAGGAGTACCTTAATTCAAAACCTCATAAGATGTCAAATGGGTTCTATAAGCCAACACTATTCTCTATTAACATTCATTGCATTAATAAATTGAATGCAAGATGCTATCTAAAGCACCTGGCATTCTCAAGGTTTTTCGCTTATTAATGGAGCGCTAATTACAATTAAACAACCACAAAATTGTTTTCGGTTAGTGATAATCCAGCAGATAGTTGGGCAAATTTTACCTGAGTAAATGCAGACGCACTGCCATCTTGGTCAAAGAACAATGCACCCGTAACATTGTCATAGATGAATCTTTGAGCAGTAGTGGTTGCAGATGTGCCGATGGTAAACTGATTTGCAAAGACTGAAGGTGTTGCTAAGTTGCCACCAAAACCAGTAGCAGATACCTGAATCAACTCATTAGTGGCGTTGAAGTCATCAACTCTATCAATACCCCCATTGTAACTATTGAAAGTAAAGATATCAGCACCATCCCCTCCAATTAGGATATCACCACCATCCCCTCCAATTAGGGTATCATTACCGCTCTCACCTCTCAAGAGATTCTCCCCCTTACTACCTGTAAGGATATCATTGCCATTACCACCGTTGAGAACGTTACTATAAAAGGTGCCAGAGAAGTATGCCTTGTCACTAGAAGCAAACAGAGAATCATTTCCATCGCCTCCAGAGAGCAGATTAAAGCCATCAAAAGAGTTAACAATTAAGTAATCGTCACCAGCGCCACCGTTAAGTGTGTTAGTACCTCGACTACCAATGAGAGTATCATTTCCCTCATTACCCCGTAGCAGGTCATTACCAGTACCACTGTTGAGGTAGTCATTGCCCGTACCACCAACGAGAGTATTATTCCCTGCACCACCGTCAAGCGTGTTATTACCTGAGGCACCAAAGGCACTTAGAGAATCATTGCCATCGCCACCGGAGAGGAGATTATTGCCTGATGAATTGTCAATATTCAATGTATCGTCACCAGCGCCACCGTTGAGGATATTTTTCCCTGATGTGACTAAACGGCTCCCCTCGTAATCGTTGTACTGGATGCCAGAGCCAGAGAGATAATCATTGCCATCGCCACCATTGAGGAGATTATTGCCTAATGAATTGTCAATATTTAATGTATCGTCACCAATACCACCGTTGAGGGTGTTATTGCCAGAAGCGGCGAAAAATCCGTACTCTACAAAGGAGCCAGAACCGGAGAGATAATCATTGCCATCGCCACCATTAAGTAGGTTATTGCCTGGTGAAGAGTTAACATTCAATGTATCGTCACCAACGCCACCATTGAGGGTATTCTTGCCAGAAGCGGCGAAGAATCCTCCGAAGAATTCAAAGGAGCCAGAACCGGAAAGAGAATCATTGCCATCGTCACCATTGAGAAGGTTATTGCCTTCTGAATAGTCAATATTAAATATATCGTTACCAGCACCACCGTTGAGGGTGTTATCGCCTAAAGAGCGAACAATGTCGTATCTAGTACCATAGCCAGAGGCGAATAGATAATCATTACCATCGCCACCATTGAGTAAGTTATCGCTATCTGAAGCGTCAATATTCAAGGTGTCATTACCAACGCCACCATTGAGTAAGTTATTGCCTGTTGAATTGTCAGCAGTCAAGTAATCATTACCAGTACCACCGTTGAGGGTGTTATTGCCAGAGACACCAATAGAATAACCATAGCTATACACGTAGCCAGAGGCTGTAAGAGTATCATTACCATCGCCACCATTGAGCAGGTTATCGCCTGTTGAATAGTTAATATTCAAGTTATCCGCACCAGCGCCACCGTTAAGGGTATTATTGCCGGAACTGCGAATGCCGGAACCGCCCCTGAAAAATTTGTATTCGTCGCTAGAGGCACTAAGAAAATCATTGCCATCGCCACCATTGAGCAGGTTATCGCCTGATGAATTGTCAATATTCAATGTATCGTCACCAGTACCACCATCAAGGGTATCATTGCCCGCGCCACCCCGCAGTAAATCGTTGCCACTTTTGCCATCAATGAAGTCATCACCCCCCTGACCATTTATGACATCATCTGATTTGTCAAAACCGCTAACATTATTGTCGAGGTCGTTAAGAAAAGTAACTGTGTTTTTATTGAAGATAGTGCTTTGGGTGGAGTTGGCATTGAAGACATCAAAACTATCACTAACAGTAGTTTGCCCATCAAACTCTATATTGCCCAAGTCTACAGTGGCTCCTGTAGATTTGCTCAGGTTATCTAGGTTTTCCAGGGCAAAGTTTTGCAGGATGACTTTGGTATCATTAAAGTCGTCTTCAAAGGTGATTTCCAGATTGCTATCATTCTGGGTGAGCAGCAGATTTTCAGGAGTGAAGGGAGTACCTTGAAATTTTAGGGTGTCCACTTCGGCAGAAACTGCTGCTGTTGGGTTTGTTCCTTTACCTACGCCACCGAAATCGGTGATGGTATCTATGCCGAGGTTGAGGTTTGAGTATATGTCGTTGCCAAAGTCGTAAACAAATCTATCTTTGCCGCCACCACCAAGTAGGGTGTCGTTGCCCTGCTTAGCGGTGATGCTATCGTTGCCTGCAAGACCCTTAATCGTGTCTGCGCTGTCAGTGCCTAATAAGGTATCATTCCCGTTGGTTCCAATAATATCTGCCATGATTTTCACCTAATTAAATCGATTTTTTCAGTAATTTCAGTTCTCAATCTTGAATTTAGTGCTGTTTTTGGGCATAAAATTTCATCGGAATTTGACCTTTTCGGCATACTTTACACGCCACTGTTGAGGAACAGTAAAGGATTTCCAAAAAATAAATTATCCAAATAAACAAACCACAGATACACAGAGAACAGAGAGGAGGAATAGAAAGAGTTTTTCCGTCAGTTTTGGAACATTTTGTTATTTGGAAGTCCCTAATATTTTTTGAAGATTCAGTCTATGAAAAGTCTTATACATTAGTGAGCTATTCTCCGCAGGTGTGTAAGCTGAAAATAGATAACATCTCAATAGGAATAGGTAGCCTCAAAATAACTACATAGTCAATATTTTACTTAAATGTTTATACTTGAATAAACGTCTTTGCATACTCTTTACATTATTTGCCGATAAATGTATATACAAATACTGAACTTTGTCTCTTCTTCATATTGTTTTAACGTGAGTTCGACGGATAGAAAAGCCCAAAAAGCCAGCTAGATAGGAATTTGCTTAAATGGGCAGGTGAAGTGCGATGGCGCGAAGCGCCCACCGGATACTGTTGGCGAATTGCGATCACTACCCTCAAAGCATTGAGATGTCGTAGCGCCTCACTTCATAAATTGTGGTTTACATGAATTCGCCAACGGTATCCCACCGGAGGTGATCGCTACGATTGATTTAGAATCAGCAAAAAAGTCACAAAAGAATGCCGAGACTAAGAATATCTAATAAAAGCTTGTAACCTTTTTGATGCAGATATAACCTAGAGTGGTAAAACTTGCTAGAGTAGATTTTTAATGATTGAAATACGCGTAAATAGGTAAACCAAAATTTTCAATAATAACGAATTTGCTAGGTTTAAGTTTTTGCTCTAGCTAGCTTTACCACGCTAGGATATAACATTTGCGCCACTTCCACTGCCTCGTAAGCATCTTTCCACTGCCATGCGCCCTCTGCTGCCGTGCCGTGAAAGTGGCGATTCATCTGGGACTGAATTGTTTTAGTCCCGATAGTTCGTTTTTCAATCAGTGATTTGGTGAGTTCTTGAGCAACATTGAGGATTGATTGTCCGTAGTCCAGAACTGTTTCTAGGTCAAATAGAGTTCCTTGTGTGGCTATAAGGCTGACCATATCTATTATATGAATACATCACTTTCGCTTTGGCGTAGCCGTTTGAGCTAAGACAGGTTAGGTAGGAGTAGTCGGAGTCTGGGCAAAGGGATTATAACTGCTGGCGTGGGAACAGAATGGTGAGGGGATTGTGGTTCTAAAGTCCAGGGGTCGGAAATCTTCTCAAATGCGATCGCCCTCGGAGTGGCTTGTTGAATTTCCTGTTGTAGAGTAGGTTGTGGGGAAGTTGCGGAAACTGTGGGCTGTTCAATAACCGATGTCTCCCATTCGATTGGCGGTAAGGGTACAACCCACAAACCATCTATGAAATCGAAAACCATCAGCGCAACAAAGCTCATAACGACTGCTTGGATCGTCAAGGTGAGAGTAGCTTGGATATCCATAATTAACTCCAAATGTTTGTGATTTTTCAATATAGTGAGACGTTGCAGCTGGGTTTGGTCGTTGCAACTCTCATTCTGGCTTTGGCGTAGCCATGAAAATTCCCATTCACAAAACGGGTGAACGGGTGATTATGTTTACCCAGAGCATTGAAATCTTCTTAGCAAAGGCTAAGATCCAAAAAGTTACTAATTGCAATAAGCAATGGCAAGCAAAGAAATCCAAGTTCGAGAGTACACCGTCAGAGCGCATAAGCGGGAAATTCACACCCGCGTTTTCAACTTCGTATGTAAGCAGTGTGAACAACCCACACAACGAGAAACTTTTGGTGTGCGACCGCTCTATTGTGAAAAATGCCGTCCGCCTCAACCTCCCAAGCAATCGAAAGTGGTTCCTATCGGTAAGAAGAAACCTAGAGCGATGAACTATAAGAGTGGCAAAGGTATTGAGGGGTAAAGTCATGAATCAGGTGTAAAATTTAGGTAGTAGCTAACTATAGATACACATTGCTGTAAAAACCTCTTTCTGGACTGCTACAAACTCAACAAATGACCGAATTCTGGGTGCAACAAAGCGACGATCAAGATAGCAAATCCAAACTGGAACTTCCAATGGTCGATAGGCATTGAGAACTTCTACCAAATTACCGCTAGAAATTGCTTCTGCTGCCAAGAATCCAGGCATCTGGCTTAGACCTAATCCTGCGATTGTTGAGCGCACGATTGCATCTGCATTATCAAACACAACAGAACCACTAACGGCATATTGTTCAGCTTTGTACTCAAGGGTGAAAGACCACGGGTAAATACGTCCGGTTGCTCGATTGCGGAAATTTAAACAGCTATGTTGTTGAAGTTGTTCTGGATGCTGAGGTCGCCCATGTTGCTTAAAATATGTAGGTGAACCACAAACGACTAAAGGATAAGTGAAGAGTTGGCGAGCAATTAGATTGGCGCTGTCGCTCAATTGTCCTGTGCGAATCACTACATCAACTGCTTCCTTAGCTAGATCCACTTGGCGATCATCCATCAAAATGTCAAGGGAAATCTCTGGAAAGGTTTGGGTGAATTCCTTGATGATTGACACTAAGCAAACGCGCCCAAATGAAGGCGGGACGCTTACGGTTAATTGCCCTTTAGGAGTCGCACGATTTCCTTGAATTTCTGCTTCTAAGGCATCTAGTTCACCTAGTAATTGCTGGCATCCTTCATAAAATTGCACTCCATCAGACGTTAGGCTAATGCTACGAGTAGTCCGATGGAAAAGCTTAACTCCTAAATCCGCTTCTAATCGGGCAACGGCTTTGCTGACCGCTGAAGTAGACAAGCCTAGATCATTTGATGCCTGGGCAAAACTTTGGGCTTCTGCAACGCGCACGAATGCTAGTAGGTTCGACAAACTCTTAATCACAGACTGTTGAAAAAAAGTGGATAAAGAAGTGAAACGCAACCTCTTCTCAAATGATTATAAACAAAATATCCTGATTATTAAGACAAACACAAAGCAACACAAAGTAAACAAGTTTTACACAAAATCCAAATCCAATCTGGAGAAACTAAAATGACTAGCCAACCTTCCAACCCAACTCTACTGCATACCCAGCTTCCGGATGCACTGTTTGCCCAGTACACCACGGAATCTACATACAAACTTGCAGCAGCAGACAAATTGGAAATAACTGAAAAACTATATTTATTAGAATTGATTTTTGATACCCGCCGCTATGAGATCATGGATGCCATTCTTACCGAAGATTTTGTAATGGATCATGCACTTGCAAAGCGCTTGGATCGAGCCTCATTCAAACAGCTGTGGCAGGATAATGAGGCAGCGTTACTTAATGGAATTCGCCATCAATTGACTAATGTTATCGTCTATGCTGACAACGATGATACTGCAACTGCTATTGCTTATTTGAATGTCCTCAAGTTTGCCAATACCTCTACATTGTCTAGAACTGACAATCCTATTTTACTGGCTCACGCTGTTCAAGTGGTTCAATTCCGCAAAGAAAAAGATGTTTGGAAACTGGCTCACCTCACAATTGACCAAATGGCAGTGTCAGAAATTTTTGGTTTAGATCAAGTTACTGGCCATTACTTTGCGGCACTGGCAAATGAGCGCGATCAGCTTCGTCAACCTTTATTCTAAAAACGTAAGAACTCAGCACGGGCTAAACGCCCCGCTACCGCTAACAGTCCTTCTGAAGTCAGAATTGATAAGGATCTCAGTAAAATTAAGATATTTATTTATCAAACCTTAGCCTGATTCTTTAATTATTCTTACGAATGTATTCAGAAGGGCTAAATTCTTACATCTGTACTATTTACCTAGCCTTTTTTCTAGGTTTTATTTTTAGAGATTATGTGAGAGGATTGAGTGCAGACTTTAAACAAAGCTTAAACCTATTGTTCTTGAATGTGATGTAATCTCTAATTCAACAGGAGTAACTTACAATGGGGCAAAGCGAACTGAAGAACAAAGTAGCCTTAATCACTGGTGCAAATAAGGGTTTGGGGCTGGAAATGAGCCGTCAACTTGGGCAACATGGATTAAAGATTCTGATTGCCGGACGCAATTTAGAGGCAGCATCTACAGCAGCAGATAAGTTACAGCAGCAAGGAGTTGATGCTGTAGCGATTGCACTTGATATTGGCGACAGCAACCAAATTCAATCTGTAGTTAAAGAAATTGATGAACAGTTTGGTAAACTTGATATCTTGATCAACAATGCTGGGATATTTCTTGATGGTGACTGGCTAACGAGTAACGCCAGTTCTATTTCTTTAGATATAATTCGACAAACATTTAATACCAACTTTTTTGCTTTAGTAGAACTGACTCAAGCATTACTACCGTTAATCTTGAAAAGCCCTAGTGGTCGAATCGTGAATAGACCTCTTGCAGAATTGATTTTGTGTTATAATGATTGGTTTTCTTAATCTGAATGGGGTGAGATAACTAAAAAGATTGATGCCTGGG
>NZ_JACJQM010000203.1:0-7157 GCF_014696655.1 Nostoc sp. FACHB-888
TACAAAAATTACATCCCACCGCACCAGAGCTATGTTCTGGTGTGATAGTTACCCTTAACTTTTGTTTGATTTATTAATTTTATTTATTGTAAGTTTCTCAATGAGTATCCTAAAAAATGTATCTAAAAATACTGTTTTTAGACAAGAATTAGATGTCAAGGTATAGATCATAGAGTGATCGCAAAATTTTTCGGTCTGCTGACCGTAATTGTACTAGTAGCTTTCTGTCCTCTGTTTATAAAATTCAGTAAAAACACGGCTATAATAATTAGAGCTTGTGAGAAATAATATTTCGCCTTTAGATAATTTAAATGATTTAAAGTTCCCTGGAGATAGTAATGAAAATAGTTGTTTCCAAATTGGCAGATATGGAACGTGTTTTTGCTGTCATAGTATTGGTGAGAATTTGAGAAAAGTGTCAAAATATTAAACCAGAGAATGGTAAATTTACTGTATAGCAAAATATAGCTACAGAAAATCAGACTACATAAAACGACGAAACATACCTGCTTACAGGAGCCATCCATTAAAAGCCTATCTCAAAATTAGAGGTTGCACCAAAGTCCATGAACAAATCCATATTGAAAAATACCTTTGTAGGCATTGGTGCAACGGTTGTCGCATTAAGTATTGGATACTTTGGAATTCAATATATTGGCAGATACACTATGCTTGCGATCGGTGGAGGTATGATTGGCTTAAGTGCAGTGGCATATCTAACTGAGAAATGGTTGTCTTCCCAACAATCATTATCAAAAACGCCAGTTGTAAATCAACTTCAACCCAGATCTATATATCAAAAAAAGGTTAAAAAGGGGCATTATACTCCAAAAAATCAAAACGACGCTACAGTGAACAGTCAGCTTATTGTAGTCGATTCAAGACTATTTAAGGCTGGAGTAAATATCACAAAAGCCACAAGCATATCTAAACCTTATGGCTACTGCCGTAGACGCCTAGTAATATGCCACAGAGCTAGAGTAAAGAGTTCCACAAAAACTTTTCCAACAAGTTAGTACAGCACGGCGTAAATAAACCGAGTATTAAACAGCCAAAACTTTGCCCTTATATGTCCACTTGAAAGGTTTAGCCAGAATTTGGTCTGCCAAACACAAACCTTTATTAAGAAAGGCAGAGGGCAGTTCTTGCTGAAGGCAGAAGGCAGAAGGGAATTCTGACTCAAGACTCTGCCCACGGACAAAGGGAGTAAGGGTATAAAACCCCACCGTCTATACGGTGCTTACAATTGGTTGGGGTCTGAATCCCCATTCAATTGTTCCTTCTGCCCTCAGCAAGAACTGTCTTCTTCAAGGTTGATTTGGGTGGGACTGTCCATGTCTGCTTTATCTTCAATTAGGCAGTTTTACTGCCGTCGATTTGCCATTGATCATTAGTATTGTTTTGGTATCGTATTGTCTTTTAATAATTATTTTATTAATTCTCTCTGAGTAGCAGAGTCCAATATCTGTATTTATTCTATTTTGGACTTGGCTTAGTTCTTGACACTGTTGTACCTTAGTGGATACTGTTGGCGAATGTACTACATATTTGTAAATAAAAGTATTACGTAAGCCCAAACCTTCAATCTATCGTTGTGGCTTTTAGTTGTAATACCTTTGTTTATGCGTTTGTAACACCTTCGCCAACAGTATCCTTAGTGGTGCAGAAAACTTTCTGGAGTCTTAAGTTGAGAAAACTGTGACACGCGAGAACTCAATTCGGGTTTCAAACTGCGCTCGTTTTTTGAGGGAAGCAGCGGCAGGCAGAGGACTTTTTTGAGCTAAGGTGGCTAAACTGGGAATGGGGAGATGTTGATAACACAGCCGTTTAATCTCGCGTAATCCTAATTGCAAGAAACTCAATCCCCTTTGGCTATGCCAATCCAGCATTTTGCGCCGACCTTCAGCGACCACCACCACCGCAACAGCAATAGCAATTAAGGTGGCAGCCGCTAGCAGCATCAACAAACAATTCAGCGCTTGAGGGTCGCGCAAGTGGGAGCGGATGAGTTCAAAAGCGGCTGATTTATAATCCTTGAAATGTGGTTCGATTCCGCCAAATCGCTGACCATAGACCTCAAAAGTCTGCAAGGAGGGCGGCACATCGGAAAGGACGGACCAAGGTTCACCCGCCAGCGCTAAATGGGCGGTGGCGAGATGACACTCAATGTCCTGCAAAACGTTGACTTCTCGAAACAGATAAGCTTCTCCCTCTGGGGGATCTTGTCCGCAACCGCAGCCGTTTGACCATTGGAGAGCGTAATGTTCAAGTCCGATTTGGCTCGAATGCACCAGGACCATTGATGCTCCCGTAACCACCGGATTAACGCACCATGTTCAAATCCTCGATCCGCTAACAACGTCACCTGACATTCTGGTGGCAGCAGCCGTAACGTGGTTTCTAACACGGGGCAGTAATCCTCAAAGCCCACGGTAGCACTGCCATGTTCTAACATCGTTTGACCGAGTGGAATGGAGCGTCCACCCCAAACTAAACAGACCTCAATTAAGCAATATTGATCCTATAACACGCTGGTATCGAGCGTCAGCGTCATGCCCTCCCAGGAACTCAAAAACTGCTGCTTTGCTCCACTAAAGGTTGACTGTAATCCTACACAGGTTATCCCTGTTCGTTTTTCTGCCAATCCTACCTCTATATTCTGTCTACCCCAGCCAAATAACGTTTCTGCAAGCCTTGTGCTTCCCTGGCAATATTTCAATGCCATCTCTGCCTGAAAACTCCGACGTTCTACTCCATTCATTTTCGATGCTGCCAACCGCAAGTCTTCAATTTGCGGTGGTGTTAATGATTTAGGTGCGGTGGCTGTGGCTAACGTATCCAAATGCTTGCTCCTGTTTTCTTTGCATCAAGGGTACATTTTACCTCCATTGGTAAATTCTTTCCTAGAAATCACCTTAGACGGCTGCCCATATCTCTGTTACCTTCGTAGGCAGATTATACGTATTTACTTATCTTTACATAGTTTGGTTTCTCTACCCCGTACTCTACTTACGTAATTATACTGCTAATTTTATAGCGCCCAATTAATAAATTCCGTAATAGCACGCTTACATCAGCAAGCTAAATAATAGCAATATGCTTTTTTGTATTAAGAAAATAAATTTAGAAAGCAAATTTGAGTTACAAAGGTACATTAGGTGTTGAATTAAAATTAAGATAAATCACCTTTTTTGATGAGAATTTGCTAATTATAAAAATGCCAATTATCCAATATAGTAAGACTATTCTTACAAATTCAAGCAAGATTGTAAACCAGCTTATACACTCAATTTATAAACAAATTTTGACTAACTAAGCTCCGGAAACCTAATAAATGAATAATCACCATGAACACATTACTAATTGGGGATAAATTAGTTGACTTATTATCACGTATTACAGGTCAGAAGCTCACTCAACGAGATGCTACGCAGCCTTTAATATTCCTAGCTAATTTGATTATAATATTGCTGGGAGTGATGTTTGCTGATGGCAGAGTTACAGAGGAAGAAAAAAAAAGGCTGCTAACAATGTTGTATCGCTTTAGTACACCAAAAAGTGATGTACGCCAACTAACACATTTAATGATTAAAGGAATTAAAAAAAATCAGCTTTATTCAAAATTTAATAATGAAGTACTAGCTTTGATAAGTCCACTTACGCAATCAGAACGACTATTATTGATTGGCTTTGGTTACGAAATGTCGGCAGCTAGTGGCAAGGTTAACTGCCGTGAGCAAGAGTATTTGGAAGTTTTTGCCAAGTATTTAGATGTTAAGCCGCAACATTTACTAGTTTTAGCAGCTGCATTTAAACCTGAAAAGCATTTTGATAAAGCAGTTTTAAATGAGGTATATATGCTACTAGATCCGGAACTTTTTCAAGGACAAAATACTGCGTTTGTTAAAGAACCTAGCGATAAAGTGCCGATTCTACCTGCTAAAACCAGAATAACTGAGCCGTATGTATCTGTATCCTACGAAGGGTTAAAAAAATTTCAGGAGCTTAGTAAGCAGTTAAATAATTATTGCCAGCAGATTTCTCAAATAGTTCAAGCCTGTTATGAAAGTAATTTTGTACCTAAAGATTTAATTGATGAAGTTAGTACATTCACAAAAAACCTTCAATTAAAGCAGTTTCGATTAGCAGTCGTAGGCGAATTTAGCCAAGGAAAATCTACTCTGCTCAATGCTCTACTTGGTGAAGAAATTCAACCGACACGAGAAATTCCCTGTACTGCTACAGTAACAATTTTAAAGTACGGGATGCAAAAACGGATAATCTGTCGTTATAAAGATGGAAGCGAAGAAGAAATTCAATTTGACGAGTACCAGCAAAAAGCGAGCATTTTTGAAGATGCGGCAATTAATTGTCTAAGTGATGATCTGCTAAATTCGCAGATTGAAGAAATCATTTTTGAACACCCAGATTTAGAATTATGCAGTAGCGGTGTAGAGATTATTGATTCACCTGGATTGAACGAACATCCCGAACTCACAGTTATTACTCAAAAGTTACTCCAAAATATTGATGCCGCTATTTTTATTACTAATGCCTCACGTTCATTAACGCAAGGTGAGCGCAACTTGTTACATGAATTGAAAATCAAACTGAACAATGGGAAAGATGACAAACCTGCAAATAACTTATTTATTGTGGGAAATTTTATGGATTTAGTACGTACAGAAAAAGGTCACGAACAAGTTAAACAGAGGATTTTTAATTTTGTTCAAGGCGATAATCCGATAATTACAGATAAAAACCGTGTTCATTTTATTTCGGGACAAGCTGCCCTTGATGCAATTTTAAACGGATACGAAGATGAGTATCGAAAAGCTTTTGATAGTTTTACTAAATCAATAGAAAGCTTTTTAGTGTTTGAATGCGGAGCATTAAAAATTGAGCGAGCAGTCAATGAAGCTAATAGATTGATTGAAAAAATTATCAATACACTGGAGAAAACCGACTACGTCTTAAAAGGTAATATAGAAATTAATCAAACTGAAAAACAGAAAATTTTAGAGCAAATTGGAGAAGCCAGTGGACGTGATGTAAAAATATGTATGTTAGCAGTTGAACTTATGGATCAAGCACTTGAAAAAGCGAATATTTCTTGGAATGAGTGGTGCGAGGATTTAAGTGAACGTATGGTATCAAGAAGCGAAAATTGGTATTTTAAACATAATCCAATTGGGAACAACAAAAAATTAATTTTAGAGTATAGCCAATGCTTTATAAAAGACTTACTAGATGAGATTAATGAATGGAATAATAATCAGTTTAATGATATAGTACTCCGAGAAAGCTTACAAGTCTTAGAGGCAAATGTAAAACATGAATTAAATATAATACAAGCATATCTTCAGCAATTAGATATAAGATTAGACACTTCATTTAGTAAAGAAATCGAACTTCTAAGCCGTGATATAACTAGTGATTTTATGAAGTTTAGTAGTATTAGTATTAGGAATGCTCTAGTAGTAGAATTAGGACAATCTATAGGAATTGGTTTTGGTTTTATAGCAGCCTTCATTGCTAAGGTTACTGCTATGATTGCTAGTAACTTTGGATTAGACAGTGTGGATAATGAGGAATTCTATAATCCAATCAAAATGAAAGTTTTAGAAATAGGTCTTGAAAAGTTTGAGGAATCCATTGATGTAGTTTATAAAAAGTTATATGAAAATTTTGACGCAATTTTTGATAGTAAAGTTGAATCAGCAAATCGAGTTATCGAGCAAGCTATATCACTTTACGAAGACCTTTTACAACAGCAGGAGAAAACCGAACAAGAAGCGCTAATAAAATATAATATATCTAAAAATTTGATTGTACAACAGTGTCAAGAACTAAGCCAAGTCCAAAATAGAATAAATACAGATATTGGACTCTGCTACTCAGAGAGAATTAATAAAATAATTATTGAAAGACAATACGATACCAAAACAATACTAATGATCAATGGCAAATCGACAGCAGTAAAACTGCCAAAATGAAGATAAAGCAGACATGGACAGTTCCACCCAAATCAACCATAAAGGTTTGTGTTTGGCAGACCAAATTCTTGCTAAACCTTTCAAGTGGACATATAAGGGCAAAGTTTTGGCTGTTTAATACTCGGTTTATTTACGCCGTGCTGTACTAACTTGTTGGAAAAGTTTTTGTGGAACTCTTTACTCTAGCTCTGTGGCATATTACTAGGCGTCTACGGCAGTAGCCATAAGGTTTAGATATGCTTGTGGCTTTTGTGATATTTACTCCAGCCTTAAATAGTCTTGAATCGACTACAATAAGCTGACTGTTCACTGTAGCGTCGTTTTGATTTTTTGGAGTATAATGCCCCTTTTTAACCTTTTTTTGATATATAGATCTGGGTTGAAGTTGATTTACAACTGGCGTTTTTGATAATGATTGTTGGGAAGACAACCATTTCTCAGTTAGATATGCCACTGCACTTAAGCCAATCATACCTCCACCGATCGCAAGCATAGTGTATCTGCCAATATATTGAATTCCAAAGTATCCAATACTTAATGCGACAACCGTTGCACCAATGCCTACAAAGGTATTTTTCAATATGGATTTGTTCATGGACTTTGGTGCAACCTCTAATTTTGAGATAGGCTTTTAATGGATGGCTCCTGTAAGCAGGTATGTTTCGTCGTTTTATGTAGTCTGATTTTCTGTAGCTATATTTTGCTATACAGTAAATTTACCATTCTCTGGTTTAATATTTTGACACTTTTCTCAAATTCTCACCAATACTATGACAGCAAAAACACGTTCCATATCTGCCAATTTGGAAACAACTATTTTCATTACTATCTCCAGGGAACTTTAAATCATTTAAATTATCTAAAGGCGAAATATTATTTCTCACAAGCTCTAATTATTATAGCCGTGTTTTTACTGAATTTTATAAACAGAGGACAGAAAGCTACTAGTACAATTACGGTCAGCAGACCGAAAAATTTTGCGATCACTCTATGATCTATACCTTGACATCTAATTCTTGTCTAAAAACAGTATTTTTAGATACATTTTTTAGGATACTCATTGAGAAACTTACAATAAATAAAATTAATAAATCAAACAAAAGTTAAGGGTAACTATCACACCAGAACATAGCTCTGGTGCGGTGGGATGTAATTTTTGTA